>RXJR01000001.1:300000-596201 GCA_003963305.1 Candidatus Melainabacteria bacterium
ACCGTTCGAGCCGGCGCCGTACCACTGACCATCTGTACCTGTTTGCACAGGCGCACCGGTAGTGGTGCTAACGAAGCTGTTCTGATCCTGGTTATAACGAATGGCGCTGTCATTTTGAGCAGTATATGTATTACCGTCATAATTCAGAGCCACACCCTGCGGTGTGATGAATCCGCCGGCGTTCTGGTCGTATACGACATTGCCACCGCTGTTGGATGTATACCAGGATTGACTACCGTTATCGTAAGTAACAGGTACTGATCCATTAGCGCTCGGAGCGACCCAATCGCCGTTGGCACCCATAGTGATGCCGTTTGGCACACCCTGAGCGTTCGTGGCTTGCCACTGATGCGTTTCGGCATTGTACATGGCCATCGGCGTACCTGATGTCGAGCTCAAGGCGTAGACATCACTGCTTGGTGTAAACCCGTTAGCGAAGCCTCCCTGAGCGTTGATCATGCCGGCGCCGAGCGGGTTGCCGCTTGCGTCGACCAGATTCATATTGGCCAGGTTGGTACCGGTTGTATTAGCCAGCCCATCGAAACCGTTGGTCGGCAACAGCTGCATTGAGCCGTCTGCGATCATCTGAGCAAACGAATTGTTCATCGGTTGACCGGTAGTCGGATCATATGTAATGCCGGGGCTCATCGTCGGGTCGGAACCTGGCAAACCATTCAGCGCCATGCTGTTCAGGTTGGTCAGATTCGTATTCGAGAAGTCGATCGGTGCACCGGTCAGGTTGTTGGTCAGAGTACCGTCAGGACTGAAACCAAGTGCCGGCATGCCGTCTGGTCCCAGCTGGCCCGAGGCGAACTGTTGCACAGCGCTCATGTCAGCAGCGGATAGACCTGATGATCCCTGGGCGTACATCTGTTGAGCATCCATCGCCAGCGCACCGAGCGCGCGCGAAGTCTGCGGGTCGAGCCCGTTTATACCCTGAGCACCTTGCTGGGCAAGTTGCGCCAGAGCTCTCGGGTCGCCGTGCTGAAGCGCGTTCATCGCACCAGCCAACTCACGATGAGCGGCACTATTTGGATCGTTCATACCGTTCTGCAAGTTATGCAAGGCATTCGGGTTGACCTGCAGATGACCGTTATTCATGTGCAAGCCGAGTGAATTGGCGCCCTGGCTCAGTGCATTAGCACTGAAATCACCACCACCTGGATGCCCGGCACCAAGGCCGGCATTGCTTGTCGATGCGAAAGTGAACGGAGATGAGCCGCCCGCGAATGAAGCAGGCAATATGCCGCCGTCATTTCCATGACCGCCTGGCAAACCGCCCGTCGGACTGCCCGCTGGACCGCTGATGCCTGGAGGCAGCCCTGCTTCCTGACCGACACCGAGGGCACCGGAGCCCGGCATGCCTCCGTGGTTGGCAGTGAGCGCGGTATTACCAGTGCTGAGGCTACTGGCCAGCGGCATTCCGCCGTGGTCTCCAGTCAGGCCTGGTATGCCCGAGGCGTTCCCCATGACACCAGAATGTGCATTCTGAGCCGAGGCTGTGCGCAAGGCAGAGTTCAGACCAGCGGCGCCAGCAGGATGAGCACCAGCTGTCGTTCCGCCCGGATGCGCTCCGGCTGCTGTCGCACCGGCATTGGCACCCGGAGCACCAGCCGTGCCACCATGACCACCGGCACCGCCTGCAGCGGCAGCTCCGCCTTGCATGGCTTGCTGAACGGCGTTGGAGACGCCGCTGGCACCTCCCTGACAGACCAGAGAAGTGAAGTCGAACGCATACTTGACGCAAACGTTTGCCAGGAAGTTCAAGGCAGACATGATTACAGTACCGGAGTCACCGACACCGCGGAAGCATGCCATCAGAAGCACGGTCGTATTCCAGAACAAGCTCCAGAAACAGAGTGTCACAACACCCTCAATCCAGCTTGGCAGAGCGCCTCTTAGACGCTGCATCGGCCAGACCCAGAGAGCCGCGGCGATCGGTCCCATGCACCACAAGTAATAGAGGAACGCCATCTGAAATGCGCACATAACGTTCCAGGTGCCAGTCAAACCGGCATTGGCACCGTTCATCATCAAACGCGTAATTTTCTTGGCGTCGCGCACTCGTTCGTCAGGAGTTCTAGTTCTGTCGATTTTGGCGCAAGGGTCGTATTGACGTAAGTTCAAGGTCAGAGCTTCATAAGGATCCCAGGCAGTGTTGCCCTGTCCGTTAGGCGGATTTTCACCGGCGATAACGGCGTTATCGTTTCTATCGGATGGGTTGACCGGGAAAGCTCTCTTCTGAGCGCACTGAGCATCTTCATACATATCTGATCCGAAAATGCGCTTGTACTCATCGGCAATCGTAAACGTGATCGAGTTGGATACGTCGATACCGTAGTTGATGACGAGGAAAGTAGCGGGAATCAAGAAGATGGCGATGATGGACCGCAAGATACCCTCGAAAGGATTGGTATCACCCAATACTGGCGAGCCCTGCGAAACGATTGCCTTGACTTGAGCGAGAACTGCGCCTGGCAGCAAGAGCAGAATTGCCATCGGAATGAACAACTGATCGCGAATTTTCTGCCAGCGGTTACCGGCTTCGGCCGTGAAGTTGGTCAAATACTTCTTAGTAAAGTCGATAGCGCTTTGAGCCTGGTTGACTGATGCCGAAGCAGCACTGTTTGCAGCCGAGGTAGCCTGCATACCTGCTGTAGCGGTGCTTGCCCACATGATCTTTTCTGGGTCGAAAGCTTGCTCCAGCATTCTGTTCTGGTTGTAACGCTGAATTACCTGAAACTGTGTGTCTGAAACCGGGTAACCAAACGTTTTGAACATGTCGTCGTTGACCATTTCGTCACGCTTTGTCGGCACTTGCGACGTGGCAGTCGGAATGGATATGGGCCAGCTAAACACAGGACCAGACTTACTGTGAATGACGTTACCCGGACCCATAGATTTCTTATCTTGAATCTTGTCGTGACCGCCCATTTCAGTCGGTCCACCTTCACGGGCGGCGGGGAATCTCTGGAAGTACATTTCACGCTGGTAAGCTGCGTAACCGGGGTTGACGTCGAGGTCACCTGTAGTGTTGCCGGCCGCTGGCGCAGCACTTGCGCTCAGCCCGGGCACCGCATATGCCACCATCAACAGCGCAAGGACTCTTAAAATCAGAGTAGCGGCCGTTCTTTTGACGTTCATACAATCTTTCCTCATCTCTGGCATCTCGGGGCGAATGTTAAGCGTAGGCTGTGGGTGGAGGGGTCTGGTCATTGTTCCCCTGTGGAGGAGGGGTATCGATCGGCGGACTACTGCTAGTTCTTCCGCCTGAGTTCGAGTTGCCCGTGTTGCTGGCTGCCGCCAACGTCGCCACCTGTATCGAAGAATCGCCAGAGCCACCACCACTAGTGCCACCACCAGTGCCGCCGCTCTGTTCTTGCAAGCCGCCTGCGTCTTGCGCACCGCTTATCGGTGGGCTAGACATAGCAACCATATTGGCGGAGCCACCGCCATCGTTTCCGCCTCCAGTGTTACCATCGCTGGTAAGAGGTGCTTCTACGCCGAGGCTCGCCATCGTGCTCTGTGCTTCAGGCATGGCGTTCTGTACGTCGCCAGTCGAAGCATTAGTATTCACTGCCATGGTCGCACCGTTGGAAGGTGTAAGAGGAGTCGACTCGGCCATGGGTGTGACCGGAATCGTCGGGTTTTCACTTTGTGCAAGTGCAAGATTTGCATTGTTGCCGGCCGCTGACTCGCTTGTCGGCGGCTGACTTGTTGTAGGTTGACTTTCCGTACTGACTGGCGCATTCGCAGCCGGAGCAGCGGCAGCGAAGTTGGCGCTTGGCGGCGGCGTCACGTTTGCATTTGCCATATTGGCATTGCCGGTGCCCGGACTGGTGCCGCCCGAGTTAGTCATACCGGCCATAGAGCCGGTGCCCTGATACAAGCCGGAACCAGTACCGCTCGGACCGTTAGAAGCAATGGCAAATTGTTGGGCCACTTGCTGCATCGGTTGCAGAGCCTGATTAATCTGACCCTGCATCGCCTGCACTTGTTGAGCAGGCATGCCACCGGCTTGAGCGGCGGAGCCCATGGCGCCAGACGCTCCCTTCATCATCTGTTGACCGGCAGCGTTAGCGGTCTCAAATGCTGCGGCAGGGTCGAAACTCCATGGATTGAATGGAACCCACATCATCAAACCGAGCAAGCAGGTAAACACGGCCACTTCCCATTGCAGGTTGCTGGCGCCACCCGAATCCTGGATATAAAGGATGCGCTGAGTCATGATCGCCAGCAGAACCATCCAGTAGAATCGCCAGAGCGACACGACGATGACGGCGTTAACCCAGTTGGAAAAAACGTCTGTGAACAACTTCTGCGATGACTGCGCTTGAATGCGAGGCCAGGCGAAGAAAGCTGCGGCTAACGGTCCAAGCAGATAGAGATAGCATACGAAGACGAGCTGATACGCCCCCAACACTATGACTGCCGACGAGAAGAGATACGTAGCCATATTGAACGCCGCTTCCATTGCGGAACTCAACCATGACTGGTTCTCGTAGATTGTTTGCTGCTCCGGAGTATCGCTACCCAGACCCTCCCCTGATGCACCAAGGAAACTGGCGAGAGAGTTGAACCCGCTCTGCAGAAAACCACCCACGATCGGTATGCTGCCGAGGAATCCGCTGATGCTGCCCAGGAAACCGCCGCCTTGAGCGGCGCCTCCGTTCTGCCCGTTGGCACCGTTATTTCTGGCAGCCCCCGTGGCATTGATAGTGTTGTTGTTCTTATCGATGGGAGTGTTGTAAGTGAGTTCTCTCGACCAGTCGAAGATCAGTTGCAAATCAACCCAGTCTTTGACGCTATAGGCCATCGAGTTGCCCACGTCAATCGAATAACTGACTATAAGCTGAGTAGCCGGAATCAAAAACACAGCGATTACAGATCGCAAAATGCCTTCAAATGGGCTCGATTGGTCTTCGGCATTGAGCCTGAAACCCTGGACGATCTGACTCTTAACCTGAGTCATAACTGCGCCCGGCAGCAAAAAGAGAATAGCAAGAGGCACGAAAACGAACTTGTACATCTGCTGAACCATCCAGACAGCCTGTGGCACTGTCTTGTACGGATTGTCAGCGGCAGTAGGCACACCCGACTGCTCGTTAGCGATGTTGATCAGGGCTCCGACAGGTGCACCACCGGCGCCACCAGCGCCGCCTCCGGCACCGTTACCGCCGCCGCCGTCAGCCTGCACGATACGCGCAGTGGCTTGTTTGAAAGCAGCTTCAGAAGAGCCGGCCAGAACGTTAGCCAGTGAAGCCGTTTGCAACTGACCCTGAATGGTAGAGGCCCAGTAGAAGCGTTCCGGGTCGAAAGCAAGCTCCAGCATACGCTGGTTATTTTCGCGATCGATCATCTGAAACTGAGTATCAGAGCAAGGCAATCCGAATGTAGTAAGACAATTTTGGAAAAGCTCGAGGTCGCGCATGGTCTTTGGTTGATCCATGGCTTCCAGTTTTGGCTGCTCATATTGTATGAGCGAATCGCCCTGACTCGCATACTGCGGTTGGTGCAGCGGATCGGCGCCAGGCAGGTAGTGACCGGGCTGACCGAAAGGCTTGACCATGATGTCGTAAGCCAGTACTTTGACCGCATCTTTCTCTGTGGTCAACTTTGACTTTTTGATATTTGCTTCTGTGCCGCCTGCAGAATTGCCCGTGCCTGCTCCTGCCGTTGCGGCTCCTGTAGTCTGGTTGCGACCTGCCCCGGCTGTACGGCCGTTGCCATCGCCGGTATCACCATTGCTCTGACCGTTGAGAATCTTCTCGAGCGTGTCGCGATTCCAGGCTTCCTGCATGAAAGGAAAACGCTTTCCATAGCTGACGCGAATGTTGTAGGCAGTGTTCGGATTGACGTCATCAATCTGCCCCTGGGCGTTAGTAACAAGGTCATTAGGAGCGGCAAAGCCTGCGGTCGCTGTTCCCATCATGAGAGCCACAGCCGGCAAAATCCCCCCGAGGGCTTTTTTGAAGTCCAGGCTCTTAGTAAGTGTGGGTGTGTTCATTATATTTCTACCTGAAATGGGTATGCATCGCGCTTTTTACTGTTTTCGACTCATTTGTATCGTCTTGCCGCCCTCTGAGAGACTGACTGCCAATCTATCGTTCCAGGGGCGTCCAAAAATCGTGATCGTTCCTTTCACTTCAGAATTAGGCTGCACCATTGTCTGGTCGAAGTCAGCTCTTACGGCTGCTTCTGAAAGTTTGTGGTTGCCTTCAGAGATGGAGATCACATCGGGGCTAAAGCTGAAGCTATTAGCACTGCCGTTTCTAATGCTCACGGTCAAAATCGACTTACGAGCAGTGACGTTAACGTTTTTGAGTTCGAAGCTAATTCCGTTTGGAGCCAGGGGCACGGGCTCACTAGAAGCGGTGCTTTCAGATGCTTCAGGAGCGGGAGACAGGTCGGCTGTCTTCTCTCTTGAGGCACTGGAGTCTTTCTTTCCTTTTTTCTTTGTCTCTTTCTCCTTTTTTGTGTCAGCCGGTGCAGAAGCCACTTTGGTTTCCGTCAGCGCTGGTGAGGCTTTCTTCTTTTCGTTGCCGCCGCCACCACCGAAGTGGAACAAGCCGAACATGCCGCCACCTGAATTTCCAGATTTGGAATCTGAAGAATCACCACCTGATGATGCCAGGGCATCATTGGTAGGCGTCACGCCCGAGACCTTGCTGATAATGAACTTGGCGGCTTGCGGTCCTGCAATCATCGACAACTCAGTTTGGGCAGACTTCATATCGTCTTTGGCCGAGTCAACATCAGATTGAGCCTGAGATTGATCGGCTGCGGCGCGCTGTCGCTCTGAGTCAGAGCTGGCCACTTCCGCTTCTTGTTTCCTGGCAGCTACGGTCTGTTGGGCAAGGGCATATTTGTTGTAGCTGTAAAGATAACGATAGTAAGCTTGAACAAGGTCTGATTGTACTTTTCGAACAGGTTGCAGAATGCGTTTGTCGAGCGAGTTATTTTTGAAAACTGCATCGACCTGTCTTTGCGAAATCGAGAAGCTGCCTCTCGTCGCTTCGCCGGGCAGACCGATGTCTACCTGACCGAGCTGCGAGGCGAATTTCTCGTCTTTCATCAAAAGTGACATGGCGTTGCTCTTCAGAACACCGTTCCATAGAGCTTTCAAATCATCACGCTGCTTGTATGCGGAGCGAGCCTCCATACCAGTCGGAGTTATGGGCACGAAGTTGGCGCGCCTCTTCTCCTGGACGCTACCGCCCTCATCATCATCGGCAGACGAACGAGGTCCTGTGGCAAATGGACTGCCTGAAGGTCTGGCCAGCGCCACCTGAGGAGCGGGCGGAACCATGGCCTGCATGTTTTGCATCGGGTAAGGAATCGCATATGGATTCATATATGGATTCGCATACATAGCAGCTGGGTCCATCGGCATGCCGGCCGGCATTCCGATATTTGCTTGCGTCGACAATGTCACTGCCGGTGGTGGCGGCACGAGCCCACCGCCGACACCGCCTCCTGGCGGTGGTCCTGGAACACTGGTGCCTCCATAGGTCATGGCAGAAGGCGCACTGCTTGAAGATCCGCCGGTCGGCACAGGTATAGGAGAAGCACCTGACTGATTGGCGGGAGTAAATATAGGACCGTTCGAGTTGGCGACTTCTTCAGCTGGTGGCGCGATTGGATCCATCGACACCTTGGGCAACACTCTGCCCATGCCGTCTGCACTGACCTGATTGTCAGCTCTCTGAGCGGCAGCCTCGAGGGCCTTCTGTTTTTCGAGTCGCGCTTGCTCTTCCAGTCGCATGCGTTCAACCACAGCCGGGTCGGTTTTCGGTCTCAAGCTGCCGAGAATACCAGCTCCTGGTTGCGAAACAGTTGCAGCCGAATTTCCTCCTCCGCCCTGCTGCGCACAGCCGGCCAGAAAAATTGATGAAATCAGCAGTAACTCTTTTAAGCGCAAGCGAACCTTTCCCTCACATTATTTCCGCAGAAGCGAACCGCGAACCATTGACTCCGTTCGACTGGCACTGCCACCGTATCCGGCACCAGAACCGTTTCCGTATCCGCCGCTGTAAGTAGCAGCAGCCGGGCCGTTGTAATTTCCGTTAGACCTGCCGGTCGAAGGCGCCATGCCATGTGGAGCACCGGCACCGGCTCCTGACGCTTTGTTCTGATTGAGCATTTTGCCGTTCAAGCCGTTGGTGCTGAAACCAGATGGCAGCATACCTTTCGGCCCCATACCGCGAGCCGGAATGTTAGTGCCGCCGAATCCAGACTTCGGCAGAGCCCCCATCGGCTCACTCGGAGTTCTGTATCCCTGGTTGCCGCCCAGAGGCATGCCACCAGCCGGAATTGTGCTTCCGGGACCACCGGCTAGAGCTCCGGCTCCGTTGCCACCATATCCACCACCAGAACCAACCGGTCCTGGAGGCAGCTGGATCTGTTGAGGCATCACAGGTGCTTCACGGAAGTCGCGAATAATCGGTCTGTCGTCGATGATTTGAATTTCTCTGGGAGCCACATGCCAGGTCGATTTTTCAGTTGCATTCTTTGACACTGTGCCCTGCGCCCAGGCCGGAGCAACCGCACTCAAAGCGCCAACGCAGCTGAAACTCAGCACCGCTAGACTGTAAATTTTGAATCTGGAAACTGTCATACTAAACTCCTTGCCTTTGCCCATGCGCCATTTGCCATTTAAAAATTGATACCGGCATAACTGCCGGCTGAATTTATCGGTCTGAGAATCGCCCGCTTGACGCTTCTACCTAACCTTTTACCCACTGTGTTGTTCTGACCTGGTCTCTGGTAGGCGAAATCGTCTTCCGGCAGTGAAAGATCTTGAGTGGTCGCCTGGTTTACAACAACCGGTTGCGGCGCTTCAGGAGCCGCATTCACATCTGCTTTAGGGTTGAGACGAGGCTCTTTACCCATCGCCCGGAGTTGTCGCTCTGCGTCTGTGGGAGCGGCTCCGCCCATGCCTGGAGCACCGCCGGAAGAGTAATAATCGGAGTTCGGTGGAGCTGGGGTGTTGGCTTTGTAATAGCCATGACTGGCGCTCTGACCAAAGCTGCCCGGGTCGTAGTGATTGTAGTGCTGGTGGCTTCCTTGATATGAAGGAGCCGATCCGCCGCCGCCAGACATGCCTGGAGCTGATGCACCTCCATAAGATTGACCACCGCCACCGGCTCCTCGCCAGCCGCCGCCGCCAGTCGCTCCACCAGCCCAGCTGCTCTGAACAGGCAGGTCGAGCCGCTCAGGAAGCGGAGGAAAACCAGCTGGAGGAACAGGTTCGTCAGCTGCAATCGGGTCTAGAGAAACATCAGGCTTGAACGGGCGTGGTGTTGGTGTCCAGCCTACATAGCCGCCACCACCACCTGTCTGAACTGGAGCTGACATCTGAGGTGGAAGCGCATGTCGTGAAGCCTGAGCTTGTGAACCGTACTGATTATCGCCAGGTTGATGCACCCACTTGCCCATGTTCGTCGGGGGAAGTTGAGTGTATGCAGGGGGCATTACTGCTCCTGCCAAAAAGATTAGAGTTGCTGCCACGAGCGGCGCACGCTGTACTTTCACAAATATCCCTCCAGAGGATACTTTGGGAGTCGCGAGCACTAAGCCTCAATAAATGTCTAGTAAGTGGATAACGCCAAAGGTGCGAGGCTTATATGATCAAGATTCAGTCTAACAAGTTTTGGTAATTTTAATCTCCGAAAAATGGGCGTGCAATATCAATTCAGCTGGCGAAGTGACTAATTTTTAATGATTCTAAGCGCCTTGTCAATATGCATATAACGATTCTTAGCTTAATTTGTTGTGCAGAATACATTTCATCTTAAAGAGGCGCCTCAAAACGAGGCGCAGCAAAATTTTCCGTGCATAAAATTGCAAGATCAGTAGAATGAAGTTGTAAAGGATTTACTAATTGATAGACTGCGCGTCCTTTAGCCATCGCAGTCACGTCGTCTAAATAACCAGAAAGAACAAATGACTTTTTACCATAATGCCAAATTAGCTGTGGCGCTCTCGCTCGGGCTCGTCATCATCTGTCAGAGTTACTGTGATGCTGCCGCCCGACGGGTTCGAGCCGGCACCGGAGGTGGTGGTGGCGGCGTCTCCCTAGTCACACCCAACCCGACTAATCCGCTCGAGCACAACAACAGGGGCGTCGAGCTCGGCTCCAAAGGCATGTGGGACGGAGCAGTGCACGAGCACGAAGAGGCGTTGCGCGGTGATCCTTACAATCTCACTTTTCGTCAAAATCTTTCTGCGGCTTACCAGCGCTACGGACAGTCACTTCTTGCGGCTCATAAATACGCAGAAGCGGCGCAAAAACTAAGAACGTCAATATATGTAGACCCTGAAAACAGATCGTCTGACGAGCTCTTGAGTTCTGCGATCAAGGGCATGGGAAAAAATCCGGACGACGCAAATGTGCGCCAGCACCTGGCTGACGACTTCGACATCAACGGCGATTATGTGCAGGCCATTGCTGAGTATCGCCACTATGTGCGCATGAAAGACAGCGGCGCAGCCCACTTTGCCCTCGGACGCGTGCTGGTCAAACAGGGCAGCGCTGTACCTGCAAAATTAGTAGAAGGCTACATCGAGATGCGCACTGCGGTAACAAAACCGTGGGAGCCAGGCGAAAAGAATGAACTTTCAAAGTGTCACGCGCAACTTGGCGACGTCTTGAAGGAGCTTGCTTTCACCGCCCGTGATGACGGGCGCACACAAGTGGCACTGAAACGAATGCTCAACGCCGGGCTGGAATACCGCCGGGCCGTAACGCTGAACCCGCTCAACTCGGACGCTATTCGTGGTCTGATCGAAGTGTCTCGCGAAGCTGTTCAAGTCAATCCTTCTTTCGACAACCATCTCATGCTCGGTGGCGCTTACCAGCTGGTGCCTGATTTTGAACACGCCAAGCGCGAATACATTGAGTGTTTCAAAATCGGCAAACAGAACCCGGCTCTCGCCCAGGCGCGCCGAAGCTTCCATCTGGCAGTGGTTTCAAGCAGTCAGGCGTCACCGACGATGGTAGCCGAAAGTATGCAGAAGATCGAAGACCAACTGCGCACGAACCCGGGAGATGCAGAGCTGCTCTACATTTACGGCAGAGGCAAAGAGACACTGGGTGATTTTAACGGAGCCATAGCTGCATATCAGAGAGCGGCACAGATAAATCCAAACGTGCATCCACAGCTGCAACCGCGACTGACGGCATTGATGGGCGGTGGACCGTCGAAAGGAGGCACAGCCATCGCCGGTGGAGCACCTGGCGCTCAAAAAGGTGCCGGCGGTGCACCAGGCAATGCCGGCGCACCAGGCGTTCCTGGCGCAAACGGAGTTGCAGGCGCTCCGGCAACTCCAGCCACCCCACCCAAGCCTGCGGTCAATTACTCCGAGGGCGAAAGCAAGTTAGCAGCTAATGACACCGACGGCGCCATCAAATTCTTCGAAGGAATCATCGACAAGACTCCAACAGATGGGCATGCCTGGCTGCTTCTGGGATTATCTCAACAAAAGAAAGGTGATCTCGACTCGGCTTCGGTTAGTTTCCGTCAGGCCTCTTACTCGAAAGAACCCGGTGCTCAAGCCGCTCTAGACCAGGTCAACCGCAGCAGAACGGAACCGGCGTTGAAAGAATACAGCACACAGTTAGCCGCCAAAAATTACGTCGCCGCTGCGTCTGCGCTCAGGGATGCTATCGATGTCGCCCCTAACAGTGCAGACCTTCATCGCAAACTGGCGGACCTGCTGAAGCTGCAAGGCGACACAAAAGAGGCAGACAAGGAAACGGCAAAAGCTGATGCAATTGAAAAAGGAGGCAAGGCACCCTAGTTGAACGCGAGTCCTTTCAACAGTTTCAGAGCTTCTGTAGCTAAGACGTCAGTGTTAAACCTGTCTTGTCGTCTTCTATTGGGTGCGTCTTTGCTGTGCGGATGGTCTTACAGCGCGGCACTTCCCGCACTTTCCCAGTCGATTGCCGAAGCCGACGAGTACTTGATCAAAAATCGATTTAAAGAAGCTGAAGATGCATATCGTGCCTTACTGCAAAGCGACGACACGGGCGATTCATTTGCTGGGCTGGCTGTCGCTCTAGCCAAGCAAGAAATTCCCGCCAAAATAACTGAAGCGGAGCGCATTCTTCGCCAGGCTCGTGAAAAGTTTCCCGATAATCCAAATGTCATCGCTGCTGGTGGCTACGTGTCATACGTGCACTCACAGACAGTGGCTTCACCGGCAAAACGAGATCTGTTTCTGGAAGCGGCGGAGAATCTGTGCAAACGCGCCATCAAAGCCAACCCCGACATTTTGATTGCCCAGCAGACATTAGGTCTTGTAAAAATGGCTCAAGATGACGTCGAGTCAGCCGTTGAGCCATTCCGTAAGTCAGTCGGGCTGGCTGAAAACCCTGTAAATTTGACACTGTTAGCGCAAGCCTTGCTCAAAATCGACCCAAAAGATAAAGAAGCAGAGCAGATCATCACCAAAGTCGTGCACGACAAACCAGACTATGCACAGGCCCGCATGCAGAAAGCGATCATCCTGAACAATTCGGGCAAGCCTGAAGATGCTTACATGGAGCTGCATAACATTCCGGCTGACAAACGCAAAGAGATGCCTGAGTGGAACACAGTCAAAGGCGACATCTGCAAAAAGCAGGGAGACGGACCGGGTGCGTTGGCAGCTTATCGTGAAGCGATCAGGCTCGACCCACACATGCCGGACCCTTACCGTCATTTAGCTGAATACTACGCACAACGCGGCGACGGTGAGATGGCTATTGCCCACATGCATGACGCTCTGGAAATTCTGCCCAACGACATGCAGATGAGAAACGACCTGGCCGAGCTGGCGCTCAGGCAAGACAAGCTGGATGTCGCCGAAACTGAATACAAAACGATTCTCGCCACTCAGCCAGACGACGCCAACGCCTTGCTTGGCATGACTCGCGTTTGCAACCGAAAAGCGCGAAAAGATGGGCAGTATCCGCCCGACTTCGAAAAAATCATGGAACAGTTGCGTGACATCATGAGCGAAAAAGCCGTGACGAGCGAAAAGAACGTGTCCGGTCAGGTGATTAAATCGGGGGCAAAATCTTTCAAAGAGAAAAAACTGCTGGCGGAAGCTGAAACGGCTTTGACTCAGCATCACTTCCGCGACGCCCGTAAATGCTTCAGCACGGTCATCTCTGAGCACAAAGATGAACCGTACGAACTGATTTCACTGGGCGAACAAGCCTTCAACGACGGTGATTTCCAGTCGGCCGAACAAGCTTACTCCCTGGCCAAAGAAATTCCGGAGGTTGCGCCGAGGGCAGAACAGGGTATGAGCCGAATAGTAACCCAGAGAAACGAGGCGGCCAGACAAACCAAACTTGGAGATGCGACATGGAAGCTGCCCACGGTCGCCATTGACCATTACAAGCAAGCATTGATTGCGGATCCCCAATATCCTGATGCTTACTACGGTCTGTTCAGCATATTTACCAAGGGTGACAATCCCGAGCCCGATAAAGCTCATGAGAATGCCATTTGTTTTCTGGAAGCAGCCGACGAGAGCAACCCTCTCAGGCAAGAAGTCGAAACCGGACTTCTGAAACTGAAGAAGCACGATAGTGGTAAACCGAAAAAGAAGAAGTAGAATCCTAATAACGACCTGCCGAAAGAGGAGCTGAAATGAATTCGAGAAAAGGGCCGCGCAAGGCTGGTTCCAGGGGTACCGCTAACAACGACCAATTCATCGACGCCACTCCAGACGCCGAGACGTCGCCTAACATGCGTGGCGGCTCGCCTCGCAATTTGCAGGAGACCAAGGTCTACAAAGACTCAGTCAAAGGTGCGCGTGCAGCCTGGCAAAATTACGTGGCTTTCCTCGCCGTTAAGTTTCACGACACACCGCGACGCGGGCAAGAGCAGTTCATCGTCAGAATGAGCCAGACGCTCACCATCGGCAGCGCCGTTTTGATTACCAGTCTCTTTTATCCATTTTTGCCAACACTGATTCGCGTCTTTGCGCTTCCTGGCGTGCTTGTGCTTTCATGGTGGTTAGGCACTAAGATCGTGGCGCCACAGATGACAATTCGTTTTGAAAAGCATCTCAATCAAGAGTTCTAAGCTTCGTTACTTGGGAGAATAATGCCACTTTGAATCGCGATTCCCAAGCAGCACAGACTTTGAAGATGATTGGCGGCGGTGTGATCGTGGCAGGCGCCTGCTTGATTATGTTTCCAGATATGCTCGGCTATCTGGGAAGCATCGGCCGACTGCTCGCTATCATTCTTGTTGCGATCGTCAGCGCCGCTGTCGTTGTTCGCACATTCTACAAACTGAAGAACTCAAAATCCGCGCCGCCTGCTAATTCACAACAACCAGCGGCGGCCGGAACTGATACCACATCCGACACCTGATTGATTGACTCGAAGTCAACGGAGCTACGTACTATGACCGCATCTACCTCGAATCGCACCATACTGAGCCTTGCCACAGCTCTCGCGCTGTTCAGCATGATGCCGCAAACATCGCATGCTCAAGACTATCAGGGTGCCAGCAGCCTGCATGGAAAGACAGTAATCATGCCTCGAGGCACGACCTTCGAAGGCAGAATGGATCAGACGATTGGTTCGAAGAGCAGACAGGGGCAGCCATTCACTATCAGCATGTCAGCACCGGTTTTAGCCAACGGCACAGATGTTCTCATTCCAGCAGGTTCGAAGATTACAGGTGAAGTCGTAGAAGCAATCCCATCAGGCTCGGTGCCGCATCCAAAAGGCATGAAGCCATCGGGAAAGCTGCGTGTGCAACTTTCCAGTTTGCGTACTCCCGACGGCATAACCTATCCAATTGTCGCTTCACTGGCGGGTGAAACATATCAGCATAACGGCGCTAACGGACCAGGCATGGCAAACAAGAATCTCGGTGGCGGCATCGGCTACGTCGGCACGCAAGCCAGTTTCGAAGCAGTGGCGCCGGGCACCGAAGCAAGGCGCAGAGGCGGTGGCAGCAATGGACTGCAGATGATGACGAAAAGCGAACTGATGCGCGATCCGATTTACGGAATCGATCAGGCCGATCAGCAACAACAGGGCGGCGCCAAGATACGCTCTCTTGTAAAGCGAGGGCGCGAGCTCTACATAGATGGCGGTTCACCTGTGAGCATAAAACTCGACGCTCCTTTCAAAATAGGCATAAGCCAGGCGGCCGGTGCCGCGGCGGCAATGACTCCACAGGTCGATTTAAACCCAGACGGCACATTCGGTCGGCGCTTCCTCAAGCAAGCACCGGCACCGCCTCAGCCGCAAGGTCTCGACCCAACAATTGCTCCAGGTGAGAACCCTTTACCGGGTATACTTCCTGATGTGCCGCACAGCCAGCCGGCATATATTCCGCCACAGCAGCCGGTGCAACAACCCCCGATGCAAGCTGCACCACCTCAGCAATCGATGCAAGCCCAGCCACCCGGGCAACTTCAACCAGCTGGCCAGGCAGCCACTCCTGCCAAAGGCGACTTCTAGATACTATGACCGCTCAATCTGAAAAAACAGCATCTGACCGGGCTGCTGAACTTCCTTTTGTCTTAGCCATAACCGGTGCCAGCGGTGCTATCTACGGTTTGCGGCTGCTTCAATACCTGATGGAAATTGGACAGCCGGTCGATCTGCTCGTGTCTCGGGCAGCTCTTCAGGTGATGAAAGAAGAGAATGATATTTCGCTGGGCGAAGACATCGAATCAGGGCTGCGCCAATACCTAGAATTACCAGCCGCAGCCCCCTTCAAACTGCACAAACTGACAAACTACGCAGCTTCAGTAGCCAGCGGTTCTTATCGCACCCGAGGCATGGCAATAGTTCCTTGCAGCCTGGGCACACTCGGCGCAGTCGCCAACGGATTGACTGAAAACCTCATTCACAGAGCCGCCGCAGTGGCGCTGAAAGAGCGACGCACTCTGATGATCCTGGTCCGAGAGATGCCGTTCGGACAGATACAGTTGAAGAACATGCTTGCACTGTCTGAAGCCGGAGCCGTAGTGGCAGCCGCCTGTCCCGGCTATTATCATCGCCCGCAATCGATCTCGGACCAGATTGATTTCGTGGTCGGCAGGGTGCTCGATCAATTCGGCTTCGACAACAGCTTATTCAAACGATGGAAAGAAGATTCGCGTCCATTGCCCATGCCGTCTAAGGTTTTGCAAGATCACTAGATGCCTAAAAACAAAGCTCATTTAGGAAAAAACTCTGAAATCGACGCCTCGTTGCCCGGCGCCGACTCACTGTTTCCGGTTGGCAAAGTCGTGGGAATGCACGGACTGCGCGGCATCATGAAAATCAAACCAAGCAGCAACAACCCACAACTGTTACTGGATATCGAAACCGTGCAGGTGGTTTTACCCAACGGCACCATCGAAGAAGCCAACGTAGACACGATTTACCTCGAAAAGCGCATGTTGTTTCTCAAGCTCAAAGAATGCGTCGACCGCACTGCGGCTGAAAAATATCTGGATGCCAGCATCAGTACGACCCGAGCTCAACTCCGCAACCTGGAGGAAAACGAGTGGTGGGTAGACGATTTAATCGGGCTGCCCGTCTTCACCACGGACGGTGTCGAAATTGGCACCGTATCTGATATCATCGGCGCCAACAGTGAACTGCTGGAGATTAAGAAGAAAGACAACGACGAAGCGGAACCGATTCTAGTTCCATTCGTAGAAGCCCTCGTACCCGTTGTAGACATCATCGCAAGACGCGTAGAAGTAGTCGCACTGCCAGGTTTACTCGATTAGGCACCCAGCGCCACGCCCGACAACGACACCAGATTTAGTATCAAACTGCATCCACCCGCCCGCACCGAATACGCCACCATCAACGAACTTTCTTTCGCCCGGGTTTCAAAGCCGAAATTTCCAGCGGTATTAAGTTCTTATAAAATAGGTTAACAACTGCTTGATTACTCCAGGCTCTTAGCATATCTTTAGTAGTTGTAGTGCGATTACACAGCAGTCTGTGAAGTGCCCCGGTTTTAGACGGCGTTATTGGCGACTGGCTTAGCCAACTTTTTGAAGCGGTCGCGTCTGGCATTGAAATTAGGAATCGTAGTCAGCAGTTTTGACTACTTGCGGGCAACCACCAGAAATCAGATTCTCCCAGGCATCCAAGTTGCAACCCTGTTGCATCCCTTGTCGTATCTCCCTTCCGTACGCATCTGAGGATCGCTCATGCCAACTTCCGCAAAATCGCCTCCACTTTTGTCACCAGTATCTACTGATGATTTGGGTCAGCTCCAGCTCTACCTGCCCACCTTGAAGGTGATTTCATACCGCGGTCCCGGTCAGTCGGGAGGAGTACCGACCAGCCTTGAACCGGTGGTCAAACGGCTGGGTGCTAAGGTGCACTGGTTTGCCATCGACGGTGTTCCGTCCCAACCATCACACGCTGAAGCGCAAGGCGCCGCGTTTGCATTCTATAACCCACAAATTCCTCAGCCGCTGCTCGAAAAGCACAACCAGATCGCTAACGGCTATCTTTATCCGCTTCTTCACGGTATGCCTGAAAAAGCGAAGTTCGATTCCGAAAACTGGAAATCATTCAGACAGCTCAGCGAGCTAATCGCCTCTGAAAGCTTGAAAGTATCATCGGAAAGCTTCCCGACTCTATGTTGGTTGCATGACTATCAACTGGCGCTCGTGGCACCGCTGATGTCCATGCAGGCAGGCATAATACTTTGCCAGTTCTGGCATGTGCCATGGCCTTCGCCATCTGTGATGATTCAGTCGCCAGTGGCAAGAGAACTGGTCGAATCATTGCTTTCCAACAAAATTATCGGTTTCCACACAACCGAATACGCACTCAACTTCTTGAACACAGTGCAAGAACTACTGCCAAATGCAATTGTTGACGTTCTGAAGATGGAAGTACGACGTCGCAGCACTCTCACAAAGATTGTCGTCATGCCATTGGGCATCGACTTTTCGCTCTGGCAACAATTTGCCAAATCGACGCGCCCAATAGCCGAAGCCATCGGTGTCAAGCACCGATTAGCCAATCAAGTCGTGCTCGGTGTAGACAGACTCGACTATTCCAAGGGTGTTCTGGAGAAACTCCACGGACTGGAACGCTTCCTCGAAACGCAGACGAACTGGCATAAACGCTTCCATTACGTTCAGCTGGCTCAGCCTCCGCTCTCGAACGAAGCAGACTTCGTCTCTTACGCAAAAGCTGTGGAAGAGAAAGTAGAAGCAATCAACAATAAATATGAGAACTCAGGCTGGAAGCCAATTCTCTTTATCCCCGGTCAGTTCGACCAGACAGATCTGGCTGCATGGTATCAAGCAGCCGACGTATTGACTGTCAATTCAGTCAAAGACGGACTGAACTTGATTGCCAAAGAGTATGTTGCTTCGCGCTTAGATGAGCAGGGAGCTCTGGTTTTGAGCAAGCTGGCGGGATGCTCGGCAGAATTAGCTCAAGGGGCGCTTCTTGTTGATCCCCACGACCCCGACGACTTTGCCAGCAACTTGAGCCAGGCTTTGACCATGGGCGTGGAAGAAAAACGTCGCCGCATGACTTCAATGCGCAGAGTTGTGGGCTGGAATCAGCTGCACGACTGGGCCCTTGGCTTCTTGCGCGAAGCACTGGTAAGCAAAGCGAAGCCGTATCAGTTTCCTCTGAGCTAACCAACGTCCTTTCAAAGAAATGAACAAAACGCAGGCTCCTCGTCAGATGCCTGCGTTCTTGTAATTGCCTCAGCTCTTCTATCTAATTGCCTGCTAAGCTGCTTGCGCGCTTACCACTTGAGCAGGTTGAACTGCTCCATGTCTACAGTCGCAGTATTGCGGTACATCGCCAGAACAATCGCCAGACCTACTGCAGCTTCAGCAGCAGCGACGGTGAGAATGAAGATGGCAAAAACTTGCCCTTTCACTTCGGACGGGTCGATGTAGCGTGAAAAAGCAACAAGGTTTATGTTGACGGCGTTGAGCATAAGCTCAATCGACATCAAGACGCGCACTGCGTTTCGCGATGAAACCATGCCGTACATACCAATTGCAAACAGCACGGCGCCCAGTGACAGATAGCGCACTAAAGGCTCATCCTGATGAATAGTGAGAACAAAAAATCCGAAAAACGCGCCAGCCGAAAGCACCACTACAGGCGAAGCGTTCATGAAGATTGCTGTGGCAGCCAGCAAGGCAATGATTGAGAATGCGGCAACCTCAGCTGGAAAAGTTATACCGGCTGAAACCAGCCCGGCACCGAGAGAGCCTGTGAAGTAGGTGATGGCGATGACAGCAGCGACGAGGGCATACGCGAAGCCCATCAGTGTTTGTTGAGAGAATTTCGGCATTATGGTTACCTCGCCGTCGTCAGTGCTTCGGCTTCAGCATCACTTGCTGTTCCCGTTGCTTCGCTGTATTCCAAAACTTCCGGTTCGACTGGCTCATTCTTAGCCAGCATAATTGCCCCCATCAACGCTGCAAGAAGCAGCACTGATGCAAATTCAAACGGTAGCGAGTACTGTCCGGTAATGGCAGCACCGATGACAGCTACATTGTTGGCTGCAGGCGCCTCCGGTCTAACCACCCAGGATTCAGAGCGGATTGCCATATAAATGACTGCGAACAGGACGAAGGACACTATGAAGCCGGTCAATTTGCTGTTTCCAGCAGCGGGCTTCAGGTCCAGATCCATTCGAGGGTTCGTCAACATCAAGGCGATTACAACAACCAGCGTAATGCCCACGGCGTAAATCATGATTTGCGCCATGGCGATGAATTGAGCTTGCAAAATCAAGAAGAGACCGCTGATTGCACCGAAAACACCGATCAAAAGGAAACCGCTTCGAATAATGGCCTTGTCGAGAATTACACCGAAGGCGAAAGGGATTGCCAGAGCGGCAAGGACATAAAACATCCAGGTTTCAATTGATACGGAATTCGCATCCACAAAAGCTGCCAGGTTTTCCATTTCTTACTTCTCGATCCTCTTGCTGTAACTTTTCGCGATGACGACAATCACTCTTTAGGCTTTTCTTCTTCCGGTTTCGATTCGGCAGGTTTGGCTTCAGCAGCAGGCTTATCATCTGCTTTTGCTTCGGCTGGCTTTGCTTCAGCGGCCGGCTTATCGTCGGCTTTTGCTTCAGAAGGCTTTGCTTCGGCGGCTGGCTTATCGTCGGCTTTTGCTTCGGCTGGTTTAGCTTCAGCGGCTGGCTTTGCTTCAGCAGCAGGCTTGTCGTCTGCTTTCGCTTCAGCTGGTTTCGCAGCACCATCAGCAGCTGGTTTAGCGGGGGCTGCAGGTTTGGCAGCTGCAGCTCCTGCTGGAGCGGCGCCAGCCGCAGCAGGTGCTGCTTTAGCTGGTTTTGGCTTGGGAATCGGAATCTCTTTCTTCTCGAAGTAATACGCAGATTCTTCCTGACTGAGAGTCAATTTCTTGATGTCGTAAATCAGCGACTCACGAGTGTAGTCAGCCATTTCAAAGTCATTTGTATTGATGATGCAGGTAGTCGGGCAAACTTCAGTGCACAGACCACAGAACATGCAAAGCCCGTGGTCAATCTTGAAGTTGATCAATTCAAGCTTGTTTGTTTCTGGGCTCTTGTGTGCGGTAATTTCAATACATTTGTCGGGGCAGACACGCTCGCACTGACGGCAGGAGATACACAAGTGCTCGCCAGTTTCAGGATTGACGCTGAGAGCCAGACGTCCTCTGAATTCAGCCGGCAAATTCGGCGCCATATCAGGATATTGCTCGGTGATCGGCTCTTTGAACGTATGTCCGCCGACTGTCGAAAGTCCCTTAAAAACCTGATAAATACTATCGAAAGCTCGCGAAATCAAGTTTGGCATCAGGGGGCTCCTCCCGCAGGCATGACGAGATGTACGTTAACGAGCACTCTCGCAAATGCCATCACTAAGAACACAATCAAGGAAAGTGGAATTAAACGCTTCCAACCGAAATCCATGAGCTGGTCGATTCTGAAACGAGGCAACGTGCCGCGAATCAGTACAGCAAAGAATACAAATGCATAAGTCTTGGCAATAACCCACAAGGCAGGGAAGAATGTATGCTCGTCGACGAGCATCAGCCCCTTGCTTGTCACCATGTCAAACACAGGTCCGAAACTGTTGGAAACGTTGCCCCACCATGGGTCAAGCAACCATGACGGAATAGGATTGCCGCCGCCGCCCATGAACATGACGACAGCAATCGAACTGACAATAAAGAGATTTGTGAATTCTGCCAGGAAGAAAATAGCGAACTTGATGCCACTATATTCAGTGTTGTAACCGCTGACGAGTTCACTTTCCGCTTCGGGCAAGTCAAACGGAATACGATTGATTTCGGCGCACGCTCCGGTAAGGTAAAGCGCGAACATGATTACCGTGCAGACAATCAACGCCGCAGCCGCAACATACGAAAGCATTCCAGCAGGATAAGCAGCATCGAGAATCGTTTTGGCTTCGATGGTGTTGCCGGTCAAATTGAGAGCAATGAACTTATCGATACCACGCAGGGCTCCGCCACCGAAAATATTCCAGGAAAGTATGCCGCCCGATTGCTGATTGGCGATCTGAACAACATCTAGAGATTTCGCCATCATACAGATGGAAATCAGTGACAAAACAAGGGGTATTTCGTAACTGATCGCTTGAGCAGCGCTGCGCAAGCCGCCAACCAGGGAGTATTTGTTGTTGCTCGCCCAGCCACCCATGACGATTCCGACAACAGGAACCGATGATGCAGCCAGTACATAGAAGATACCGGTTGGCAAGTTGACGATGTGGAAAAGCGGGTGATCATTGGTAACTGCGGCAAGCAAAGGAATAGCTGCAAACACTGACGGCGCGAAGAAGGTAATCGGCGCAAGCGTAAACATAGCAATGTCAGCACCGCGCGGCGTGATGTCTTCTTTGAACAGCAGCTTCACAGCGTCAGCAGCAGTCTGAAACAATCCATCGAAACCGGCGCGATTCGGTCCACTTCGCACCGTGAATAATGCCAGACCTCTTCGTTCGAACAAAACCATGAACATGGCATTGATCGGAATGAACACGAGCACCGCAATGATTGGCACGAGGGCCTGACACAGATCAAAAAGAATGTTGGATGGATCTTTGATGATGAAGTTCGGAATAAATATTCCAACCGCCCAGGAGACCAGCCACACCGGAATGAAGATCACGCTGAGCCAAAAGGCGCTCAACCTGACGAACTTGAAAATCTCTGCCGTATTTCCCATTGTGTTGCTCGCAGTGCTCCCTTTATCGGTCTACATCAGGAATGATTACGTCGATCGAACCAAAAATTGCCATGACGTCCGCGATCGGATGACCGACCAGCAACTCAGGCAAAACAGACAAATTGCTGAAAGAAGGATTTCTCCAGCGGAAACGAAAAGCCTTATCACTGCCGTTAGAGATGATGTAGCAGCCGAGAATTCCACGTGGGCCCTCTACCGCTTCAAATCCTTCTCCGGCTTTGATACGCATACCGGCAACTTGCTTCTTAGCCATGATTTCGCCTGGTTGAATCATGTCCAGGCACTGACGAATGATTTTGTTCGACTCACGCATTTCGCGAACGCGAGCGATATAGCGCTGCTGTGTATCGCCGTCGCCTGCAAAAGTCGGCACTTCAAATTCCAATTTGTCATACATTGAATAAGGTTTGAAGCGACGCAAGTCATAGTTCACACCGGAACAACGCAAGGTCGGACCGGTCACACCATAATCAATAGCAGTGGCTTTAGGCAAAATACCAACGCCCTGAGTACGTTTCAGGAAGATTGGATTTTCGCTGACGATGGCTTCGTATTCGTCTACGCGATCAGGAAACTCATCAGTGAACTCCTTCAAGCGTCTAAACCAATCTGGTTTAGGGTCTCGCTGCACACCGCCGATTCTGATGTAGTTGAACATCATGCGTTGCCCGGCGATTTCCTCGAGCAAGACGAACAGTTTTTCGCGCTCTCGGAATGGATAGAAGGGGAAGCCGAACATGGCACCAAGGTCGATCAGATACGTTCCCAGCCAGAGCAAGTGCGACGTAATGCGATTCATCTCGGAAGCGATGATGCGCAGCCATTCGGCGCGTTCCGGAACGACCAGACCATCCAACTTCTCTGCAGCACGTGCCATCGCCCATGAAGTAAACATGCCGGAGAGATAATCGACTCGGTCGATCAATGCCTGATATTGAAACCAGGTGCGATTTTGCCCCTGCCATTCCTGACCGCGATGAAGATGACCGATCACCGGTTCGACGTGTTTTACGATTTCACCATCGAGAGTGACAATCAGACGCAGCACACCATGGGTGGCAGGATGCTGCGGTCCCATGTTGATGATCATCTCATCGGTTTTTAGCGAATGTGTTTTTAGCTCGGTCGCCATAATTAGCCTCTGCTGCTGGTTTCGTTAGCGCATACTGTTGGGATTCTTATCGTTCAAGGCATCGATCGGTTGTTTGTAATCACGACGCAACGGGTATCCGTCCCAGTCCCAAGTGTTAAGAATGCGCCTGGGGTAAGGATGTCCGTTATATCTGATACCGACAAGGTCATAAGTTTCACGCTCGTGCCAATTGGCTGTCTGCCACAAGTTAGCGATGCTCGGCACGTTAGGCAACTTGCCTTCAGGCACATCGGACTTCTTGATGCGTACCTTCAAAACAAGCTCGTTTTTGTTAGAAAATGATTGCAAGTGATAAACCGAATCGAACGTATCGACGTTATCGACACCAGATACGGTGACAAGAAAATCCAGAGCGATTTCAGAGCTGCTGCGCAACAAACGCAGAGCCGCAGCCAGATTAGCACCATCAATCTCGGCAGTTTCGCAGCCGCAAGAATCGGGCAAAGGCGTGGTGCTGATACCATGCTCTTTCAAAAATTGTCCTGCCGGTCCAACTGCTGGTGGCGCTGCCGGTTCTGCTTTGGCCGCTCCATGTGCTGCTGCAGCTGCTGGTGCGGCTGGTTTGGCAGCGGTGGCAGCGGGTTTTGCTTCAGCTGCGGGTTTTGTTTCTGAGGGCTTAGCTTCGGCGGCAGGTTTTTCTGCGCCTTTAGCAGGCTCAGCCTTTGACTCTTCCGGTTTCTTTTCTTCTTCAGTCATCTCGATTCTCTATGTTGCTGAGCCTTTTGAATTCTCTTTCAAGCCTTCGCCGGTAGCGAGAATAAGTGAGGTCTCATGCTGAGCCTCTGCCACCAGATCTTCCAGCGGACGTCCGCAATCGTAATCGACGTAGCGAACTGCACTCTGTGCATAAGTGCGATTGCGACGCTCGTTGTAAGACTCAGTGCGAATCTTCTGTTGCAGCTTGAGCAAGGCATCCAAAATGCCTTCCGGACGAGGAGGGCATCCCGGCAAGTAGATATCAACAGGAATAATTCTGTCGACTCCCTGCACGACCGAGTACGCATCGTTGAACATGCCGCCTGTTACTGTGCAGGCACCCATTGCAATTACATATTTAGGTTCGGGAAGCTGCTCATACAAAGTGATCAATGCCGGTGCCATCTTTCTGGTCACGGTACCAGCCGTGATGATCAAATCGGCCTGACGTGGAGTGCCTCGAAACACTTCCGAACCGAAACGAGAGATGTCGTAGCGCGACATGCCGACACTCATCATCTCGATGGCGCAGCATGAAGTGCCGAACGTGAGCGGCCAGACCGAATTTGCACGAGCGAGGTTGGCAATAGGATCGATCAGCTTGGTCAACATTTCAACGGCGCGATCGACTGTTGTCAAAGTGACAGTGTCCCTGAGCTCATCAGGAACAGGCATCGAGGGGATTTGTTGAGGACCTGGATTTGAATCAGTCATGACATTACTCCCACTTCAGGGCTCCCTTTTTCCAGGCATACGCAAGACCGAACGCGAGTATGACGAGGAAAACCAACATTTCGACAGGACCGAGCCACTTCCAGCCAACAGCCTGTCCGATATCATCGGTTGCCAGTATCCACGGCACGATGAAAACGATTTCAATATCAAACAAAATGAACAGAAGTGCGTACAAGTAATAGCGGATATCGAACTGGACATGCGCCGCTTGCATTGGTTTCATACCGCACTCGTACGGCTGGTTTTTAGTTTTACTCGGTCTGTGATAACCAAGGAAATTCTGTAAAATCCAGGCGAGCAGAACCATTCCAAGAGCCGGCAGAGCAAACCCCACCAGCACGAATAGCCCAATCTGACCCAATTGCAATTGATACATGGCGCCTCTTATGTCCTTTGCAAGCCCGTTTTGCAACCGCTTTCACGACAGATAAAGAATAGCAGGCCACACACGTACCAGCGTCTACTTCAAATTATAGCCAGGTAATCAAACCAATTATTTTGTGTAAACCTAGTCTCCATCTTATTTTTCTGCCGACACTTCAAATCGCTCGCAGACGCGCGTCTACAGCCTGATCGAAGAAAAATCATTTGTTTCTCTTGGTAATCCACAATTCTTCGCAAACAACTACAACCCTGCTGAGTAGTTGTAAGTTGTTATGCGGCAGCATCAAGAGAGCCGGAAATATTGGTTAACAAACTATCGGTCCAATTGATCAGCGAAACCGCTTAGCTTGCACGTTACTCAACAAACAACGCTGCTAAGGCTGCTCGAAAAGGTAATCCCCGGAACGTTTTAAAAACGGACATCCTCAGAAGAATCGAAAATGTTGCATACTGGCATAGACACCTCTTTTTACCGCGTTAGTCACATGACTGGAAACCCACAAACAATTCCTCAAAAAAGGCTCAAAGAACTTGAGCAGCTCTGCGATCGTCTTGGCATGCACTTCGGTCGCATGGCAATTCTGCACGAAGCTCTTTGCCACTCCTCTTACGCTGCCGAAGTGCCGGGGGCGAAAGACTACGAGCGCCTGGAATTTTTTGGTGATGCGGTTCTAAAGTTCGTTATCAGCGAGTATCTGCTGGAAAGATTTCCAGATTACGATGAAGGACAGTTAACCGAAATTCGCTCGGTGCTGGTCAGCGATAAAACTCTGGCTGAACTGGCCGGCAGCTTGAACCTGAGCAAATACATATTGCTCGGTCGGCAGGTGCAGATGCGTCCGTCCATCGTTGCCCAATCGTTCGAGGCGGTGCTGGGCGCAGTCTATACAGACCTGGGTCTGATCCACGCCCAGAATCTGGTCGTACGGCTGTTCGGCAATCTCGCCACCAGTGTAGACCGGGACGAAATCAAAGAAAACTACAAAGCCGAATTGCAAGAATTTACGCAATCTAAAGCGCAAGGGGTGCCCATCTACACTGTTTTGAAAACGGATGGACCACCGCACGACCCGACCTTTCTTGTGAACGTGGCAATCGCCGGAAACGTCATTGCCGAAGGTTCGGGACACTCTAAGAAGATGGCGGAGCAGGAAGCAGCCAAAGCCGCTCTGGAAGAGCTTTCGAAGAAGAGAGCGAAACCTTCTCCAAAAGTAGCGGGATCCGGCATTTCAGAGACATCCGAAATTAAGTAGCCGCTCACCGTAACGCATTAACGCGACCAGAGCGATCCAAGAGAAGCGCCACAGCGAAGTCTCCGCCTGAGCGAAACCTGGAAAGGTGCCTCAGACGTTAATCATGCTCGAACTGGTACTCGTCTGGCACACGATAATGATTGTGCTGGAATTTGCTTATTGCAGCTCCTGAAAAACTGCACGATGAAGCTGGTACAGTCGTTCGCACTTGCTTGAGCGTCGAACTCTGCTCCAACTCTTTCAGACCTTTGCAAGTGATCGAAGCACAATCATCAACGTCCAAATATTGCAGACGCGGCAGGCGCCTGAAGGTCTCTAGATCAGAGTCGCTTGCATTCGTTTTTGAGACATTGAGAACGAGGCATTTCGCACCAGCAAAAGCTTCTAATGCGCCCTCCTCGAAAGTATTTTTACTCAATTCAGCGTGCACGAGCGATTCCATTCTCGCAAGGTCTTTTACCAGAGCCCGAGTGAAGACACGATCTGAATTTTCTCCGCACTTTCGAAACTTGACCAGGCGCACCTTCGAAACGGCAAGGTTGCCCAGGGCATTGGGATTGATGGCACAGCGAAACATCTCGATTGTTCCCAGTTTCGGTATCGCCGCGAAATAATCTATGAGCGTCTTATCGACAGGCACGTCACTCATGCTGATCACTTTTATTTGCGAGTCTTTGAGAATGTCGAAGTCTTTGGAATCAAAATCGCATCTGAGTATCTTCAGCTTCGTATAAGACGGCTTCTCGACAAACAACCTCAAGTCAGCGCGGGTAATGGTCTGATCCGTAAAGCGAAGCTCATTAGGGGCGCCTGTAGTCTTTGCAAGAATCGTTTTTGCATCGTCGGCGCTTTTGACTATATCTATGGAAATATCGTCGCTGCTCTCTTCGATGTTCGTTTTTTTGATCTCTTTCACGTGCTCGTACGAACTGTCGACAATGTGCGATCCGATCAAAGCCACAGCCACAGCTGCGAGCGCTACAACGATGATAAAAACCATTTGCAGGCGATCAGGCGACTCTCGCATCATTTGCCATTCACCGACGGAAGCGCACTATATTCAGTACCACTATTTGCACACGCGTTACTACTGCAGAGTAGAAGTTACTTTTCCAAGAAGAATGCCGCAAACATTATCGCACGCACCGTAGACTTGAGCGCGACAAAAAGCCAATCGCAACTCGTTGTCGCGATTGGCTGAGCACTTGTTCTCAGATCATGCAGCCCGTTCCGCGTTGCGGACTCTACTGCTTCTGCTTTTCCTGATCCTTAAGCGCAGAAATCATTGAGTCGGCCGCCACAATTTTTGCCAGCTTGTAGTGGTGAGGATCTTCCTTTGCATGTACTCGCAAAAGCTGCCCGACATCAGTGTCCTTTAAATACTGCTTCCACTGCTTAGCGTACTCTTCAGGATTGCACGCTTTCAAATCCTTAAAGGCTTGATCGTCCCGCTTAGTGTCACGCATCGCCTTCTGCTCTTTGAGCACGCTATCCATCTGAACACCCGTAATAGCTCCTGTAGCAACGTATGGAGCGCCAACCGGGAACGATTTCATATTTTCCAGTTGCGTGCCGGTCAGACCTTTGTCGTCGACCATGCGCTTGACCATTTTGTCATGCAGACATTGTGGGTCGACCTCAAGACCCGCGGCTTTCATCTGAGCCGCACGCTCAGGGGTCATGACTGATTGGATAGCTTCTGTCGATGGAGCCAGACGCTGGGACTGTTCGGCTTTTATCTGTCTCTCGACGAAATGACTTATCTCGCGGTGTTCACGCGGAGTCGAAAGAACTGCGTCGTGGGTAGTGAAAACTGTTTTCGGTTGTCCGTCATGACCTTGCTGCTTTTCCAGCTTGTGTGCTTCTGCCGGAATGTCTTTGATGGATACGTCAGCAAGCAGACCTTGACCCTTCAAACGCTCCAGAGCCTGTATCGGACCTTCTCCCTTCTGATAATGGTTTTCAGAGTGGATCTTCTCATAGGCGGAAGTCCAGATTTTTTGATCGGCCTCACTCTTGCCCGCAGTTTGCTTTGCGAGCCATTCAGGCTGGGTAGCTGCCTGTTCACACGCACGATTTGCCATTGCCATTATTCCTCTAGGTGATTGGCAGTTTAGAGAGAGAACATTTCCAATTTGCTACTGCGGCGTGAGAAATTACGAACAGGAACAGGAACGAGAGCAAGAAACGAACCAGAACAAGAACCGGCACGATCATATAGATCGTACCGGCTCACTATTTTTGAACTGAATGACCGACTACTGAGCTGGAGTAGCTGGTGCTTCTTCGGCCGATTTTGTCGGGCGCAAGTCAGCAACGGCACCGGCTTCCTCTTTTTGAGGAGCGTTGAAATCGGCTTGCTGGATTCTAGTGCTCGACATATCGGGCGCTGGTGTCGCTGCTGGTGCAGAAGGAGCTGGAGCGCCTGCCACTCCGGCTGGGTAAAGACGGTTGGCTCCGAAAGTGATAGCGGCTTGCGGTTGAACCGGCTGAACGCCATCGTCTTTCAAACCAGAGGCATCAGCCAGTTTAATGGCTTCATTTCTGGCTGTGAGGGCTTCTCTATCAGCCTTAGCGGCGCGAAATTCTGCTTCGGCGGCACGCAGCATGGCACGTGAGGCACTGACTTGAGCCCGTGCCTGGTCCAACTTGAGTTTCGCTTGTTCCACACGCTGTGAAGCAGGATCAAGATCAACTGCCGGTGTGGTTGGTTTGTCTGCCTTGACTGCAGGTGCTGGAATTGGGCTAAGCGGTTCAGCAGCACTGCAACTGGTGGCAGAAAGCAAAACAGGTGCAAGTAAGCCGACAGCCAGGCTTAGTTTAAGGAGGGTGTGTGACATCATGAAATTGCCTCTACTCGGTGAGAATGAAAACATCGCATTAGCGCTGGTACTGACGGCATTATAATCAGAATTTCTCGCGAATGATAAACATGAAAACCCTTACAGAATCAGGATATACAGCCGATCCCGCATGTTTATACAAAACAATCAGATCGTACGCGAATTGCATATAGCCGGTTGCAAGGCGTGTTACGAAAGACCTCGAATGCCGATTCGATATACGCTCGATGATGACGAACAGCCTCAGGTCGATTTTTGAATCGACTGCAGACTCATGACACTGATAGACGACAAAGAAAAATCACTTTTGCTTTAGACCGAATTCCTTTTTCGCATTGACGAAAATAAGTTGCGAAAATTCCAAACACGGTCTAAAAATAACCGCCCGGTACAATCTGAAATCAGCATAATGGTTGGCAGTTTTCAGCGCCGATTGGTAAAGAGGAATTTCACCTGCCCGGTCAGCCTGGCGGTCCCCAAAATCGCGTGCGTAACCTTCGGCAACATGTCACGCCGCTAATGACAATCGCCCCGGCCGCCCTTAAGCCCCACAGGTTGATTGATTGCAAGACTCTAAAGGTTCAGTTAAAGCTTGGTACTTTGTATTGAGTCCAGTCTTCACTTGTCTTATATTGGTAGTTTCGCCAAACAAGCGTTAAACTTGGCGTGAGCTGTAGTGTGCCGGGAATTCAAACCTCACACAGACAGATTACACAAGAACCTGGCGGCTGTTTGTTGCGACTGATTAGGATTCTGTCCTAACCGGAGTACTCACAGAAGCCCGACCAACCGTCAGAGACGGATCAGGACTGCCAGGCTTCGCACATATAACAAGGAATTGACCGATCCGATGCCAAAAACTATAGAGGTCAAAGGAGAAACCACCTCAGTGACGACACAAAATGAGCAGAAATCCGAATTCGAACGTCTCCTGGAGGAAAGCCTGACGTTCAAATTTGAACAAGGCGACATCGTTCCAGGGCTGGTCGTACGCATCGAGCGCGACGGCATTCTGGTTGACGTAGGCGGCAAGTCTGAAGGATTCGTGCCAATCAAAGAAGTCTCCAACGTGCCGATTGATCAGGTTGAAGACGTGATCAAAGTCAACGAAAAGGCTGAGTTTTATATCCTTAGAGAAGAGAATGAGAATGGTCAACTCACACTTTCTCTCAAGCGCGTCGCCCAAGCCCGTGGCTGGGTTCTTCTGGAACAACAGAAGAAGAACGACGATACGATTCGTGCAAAAATTTCAGCCGTGGTCAAAGGCGGCGTAGTTGTAGATGTGTACGGACTGCGCGGATTCGTTCCAGCCAGCCAATTGCGCGTCAAGGGAACCACTCCGGAAGAATTGATCGGCATGGAAATCCCGATGAAGATTCTGGAAACAGACACCAAGCGCAACAAGCTCATTTTGAGCCAACGTCTCGCTGTTCAGGAAGAGAAAGCCGCTCAGCGCGAAAAGATTTTGAACACACTGGAAGCCGGTCAGGTAGTCAGCGGCGAAGTTGTGAGAATCGCAGACTTCGGAGCTTTCATCGACCTGGGCGGACTGGATGGCTTGCTGCCTATCTCGGAAATCTCCTGGGAGCGTGTCTCGCACCCTTCAGATGTTCTGAAAGTAGGACAGGTAATCACCACCAAAGTATTGAAAGTGGACCGCGACAAAGGTCACATCAGCTTGAGCCTCAAGCAGATGCAGCCTGATCCGTGGAAAGAAATCGAAGACAAGTTCCAGGACGGTCAGGTCGTTAACGGCACCGTCAGAAAGATTCAAAGCTTCGGTGCTTTCGTTCAGATCTATCCAGGCGTAGATGCCTTGCTGCCTACCGTCGAAATGTCGGAACAGCCAAACATCAAGCCTGAAGAAGTCGTGCAAGTTGGCCAGAGCGTCAAAGCGATCATCAAGAAATTCTCTCCTAAAGAGCACAAGATCAGCTTGAGCTTGAGAGGCATGGATGTGAGCGATTTGATCGGCGGCTAAGAGCCCGCAAACGAACTTAGAAAGCGTCTCTCAGATGAGGGGCGCTTTTTTCTTGAGCCTTTTCGGAGCTCTCTTGCGCTCTTTCCTGCGCTCTCTTGCGCTCTTTCGGAGCTCTCTCTTAAGCTCTTTCTGACGCTCTCTCTTAGCAATACCCGACGCTAAAACGAAGCGGAGACTTTGTTGCCCATAATGGCCTGAATCAACATCTGGACAAACGTAGGGTCCCACTGTTGCCCTGCGCCTTTGACCAGCTCTTGCTGAGCGGCTGCTGGAGTCATGCCGGGCCCGTATCGCTTCGGACAGACCATTGAGTGATAGCTGTTGGCGACATGGATAATGCGCGCAGCGACAGGAATTTCATCGCCCTTGAGACCTTGCGGATAGCCGTTTCCGTTGAACTCTTCATGATGCGAGCGCACAATCGGAGCAAGACGTTGCAAATCTGGGAATGACTCGAGCAGCTCGGCACCATCGAGCGGATGCTTCATGACAGTGATCAAGTCAGGGTCTGAAAGCTCTTCGTCAGGCTTTTGCAAGATAGGCGCAGCAGAGCCGAGTTTGCCGACATCGTGCACGAGGGCAGCTTGCCGAACCAGATCGACATCGGCAGCGCTGAGCCCGGCTTCTTGCGCTATCGCACAAGACAACTCGGCCACTTGCCGCGCGTGCCCGCCAACATACTTATCTTTCTGCTCGATTTGCGAAACCCAACCATCTATGCGCCCGAGCATGCGCATATCTAGCCCTGGCGTAGCAAAAATGTAGTCGCTGGTTTGATTTGTTTTTGCTTTCAGAAGTTCTTCGAGCTTGGCGGCCGCTGCGGCTTCGTCTGCAGGCGACGGCGCCGGTGCGGGTGCCGGAGCAGCAGCCGGCTGAGGAGGCGCACCAGGAGCTGGTGGCGCATCTGCAGTAGCGGCAAATCTGGACTTGTCCTTGTGGAAAGAAGCCATCAGAGCGCTGCCGGCAGGCGCAGCAGCGACCGCGCGTGCTTTGCCGATGAAGCCGCCAAGACCACGAGGAGGCGTGGAAGGAGCAGCGATGGCATCAAGGTCGCCCCAGGGACTGGCTCCAGATTCCGCAGGTGCAGCCTGAGCGGAGGCGGCAACAGGAACGGGAGCTGGAGCAGGTGCAGCTTCAGGCGGCGGGGCTGGAGTTGGAACAGGAGCAGGTGCTGCAACTGGATTTGCAGCGGGGTTCAGTGTAGCAGCGACAGCTGGTTGCGGAGTCGCTACTGGTGGCACAGGCGGTGCCGAAGCAGCGGCCTGTTGCTGCAGCTGTGCAGCCAGCGCAGCTGCTTCCATCTGCTGATGAACCTGCGCAGCAGTAGCAGCATTTTCAGGCGCCAGTGATTGACCTTGAGGTGGCTGAATAGCGTCCAGATTACCCCATGTTGCGTCAGGATCTCTGCTTGTGTCCAGACCGGGACGGCCGGGCACGGCTCGGCCTGCGGCGGCTTGTTGCTCAGGAGTAGCATTGTCGAGATCGCCAAAATCGAGATCGGCATAAGGATCACTCGCTCCACGAGCTGCCGGCGCCACAGGTTGGACAGGAGCAGCTGGTGGCGCCTGCGGTGGCGCGGCCTGATTGCCCAAAATGCTTCCCAACGACTTGCTGCCTGGTTCTACTGGCGGAGTCTGTGAACGCGATTGTACAGGTGAAATTGTTGGACCAGCGGCCGGAGCGGCTGGCGGTGTCTGTGGAGTCGCGGCTGGGAAAAGTCCTTGCAGCGTGGTAGCAGGCGAGACATTCGGAGCCGGAGGTGGCGGTGCCACAGGCTGTACCGCTGGTGCGGGTGGCGGAGTTGGTGTCGGCGGAGGTGGCGCCGGTGCAGGTTTTGCCGGAGGAGGAGGTGCGGACGTGGCACGAGCACTGGGGATGGCTTGCTGCCCGAGAGCGCCCTTGAGCGCTTTGCGAACAGAATCGTAAGAGGTCTTTCCATCTTGAGGTTGATCCGGCACACTGACGATGCGCTGGTGAAGCTGCATAATCGGCTCGCGGGCGCGTTTTTCGGCCGGAAGTTTAGCCAGTGCATCAGCTACTTTGTCAGCAACCTTCTGCACCATGTCCACTTCATTGCGGGTCCAGGCACGCCTGTAATCGCACTGTTGCAGAATCACACAACCATGTGTGGCAGTCGAACTCTTCAGAGCAACACCAAGTAGCGACTTGACGCCGATAAACTGTAGTTCTTCCTGCACAGGAGAGACGTAAGAATTGGTCTGCCCCTCGAAAACACGCAGTGGTGCAGTCGACAACAAAGTCTGGGCAATCACTGGCGAATCAGTTGTAGGCCAGCGATACTCCTGGCAGCTTTGCACTTTTTCCTGCTGCCAGAACTCATAACACTTCCATCCAGCCGCACTATCATCGGTGCAGACGAACAAACAACGGCTGGCTTGCAAAACTTTTCCGAGAATGTTTACGACCATGAATAGCGCGTCGCCGATGCCGAGCGAATACGCCATGACGTTTCCGATTTCCACAAGAAACGTATCGCGGAAAGTGTCGCGCTGAACGATGTCGTTGATCTGGGCATGGCGCACGATGTCGCCAAGTTCACCAAGGATGACTCGCATCGAATTGACTTCGTCCTGCGTCACCTCCGCACGTCGAGACATGCTCAACGAACCAAATGTGCGCCCATGCAATACGAGCGGCATGGTCACCCCGGACAGCCCGCGTCCATCGTCATCGGGCATAGCGCGAAACTCACAAATCGAGGTCACGTTAGGGTCGAGCGGATTGCTGAGCATGATCTGGCAGCAATCTGCCTGATACATGTCACCCATCTCCTTGACCGTTGTCTCCAAGATCTTTTTTAGATCTCGCACACCGGCAAGTCGTTGAACAAATTCGCTGCGATGGTCAGAGCTCATGTGGAGCGGTTCCGTCCTCTAGGGCGGTATGTCGCCAATTACTGTTGCCCCGCGCTGGGACGCCACCCCTAGTATCCCAAATTTCTGAGCAAATAACCAAGCCGAAGTAGCAGAAAGATAAATCTAGCTGTTGGCAAGTCGCTCACGGGCAATTCCGACGACCTCGACGACATTTTTTGCCAGGGGCACCTGATGCAGATTGTCGAGAGAAAACCAGCGCGCCTCATAAACGTCGTCTGTATGATCGAATGAGGGCAAAGCGTCCAACTGCTTGGGTCTTCCCAGAAAAACAAAGTCTATATGGTAATAATCAACGCCCTTTTCGGTGGCTTTCACTCCGTGAATGCAAAGCGGTGTCGGCAACAAAAACGCCTCCGGGTCGCCTGTGAAAGGCAAACTCGGACTGACAATATCAATAGCCACTCCCGTCTCTTCCATCGTCTCTCGTTCGGCACAATGGTGGGGCAGTTCGTCTGGTTCAATATGACCCCCTGGCGGCAGCCATGCACCGATTCGTCGGTGGTGAACCAATAAAATGTGATTCTGCGAAATGATTACCGCGCTTGCCGTGAAATGTCGGGGAATATTGAGTATGTCTGGCAGCGGATGCGGCGAATAGAGTTCAGAATTTAACATGGAGTCGAAAGCAGTCCGAGGAGATTTCATTTAGCAAGCTCAGACTTGCCGGTAGGTGATTACTTTAGCAAAATGCCGTCCGCAGCATCCTTGTAAACCGGAGATAGACCTAAATTGTTCGATGCGCCCCCCGCAAATCCCCAGTCAGTCGGCGATATTATCGGTCGCTCGTTCAGACTTTTCAGGCAAAATGCACCGCTGCTTCTCAGGGAGCAAATCACTCCCTGCACAATCATGGCCGTCGGACACATCATCATTCAGTTTGCCGCCACCTATGGTCTGAAAAACCCAAAGGACTTCGGTCTGATTCTTATGGGTCTGGCCGGTTTTGGAATTGGAATGGTGATCTCAGTAATCGGCTTCTGGTTTTTGACGCTCAAGCAGTTTGCTTTCGTCAGGCTTGCCAATGGACTTTCAGTTGACTATCGCGAAGCCCTGAAATTCTCAATGAGCAAGAAGTGGACTATCGTCGGTTTGTTCATCCTCTCTTATTTTTTCTGTCTGGGCATTTTCGTCGTCTGGGGAGCGGAACTGATCTTCTCGGTTGTTCTGGGCGCCAAAATTATACCGATTGCAGTAATTGGGGCTACTATCGGGCTGCTCGGCATGACTGTCTCGATTGGACTGCTCAGCATCTATTACCTTTTGATGACATCAGCACTGGCTTGCGAAAACGAACGCTGGACTTTGTTGCTTGGAAGAGTGTTCCACTTGCTTGCGCACGATGTCTGGCGAGCCTTCGGCTTTGGCATTCTGCTGTCGATTATCATCACCATCCTCTCATGGACACTGTCACTGCCGATAGTGGCACTGGCAACATTTGAACTTTTGCGCAGTGGTTTTCCAGCCAATCATATGGACCCGGCTCAAGCACTGCCCTTCTACTGTCTTGTCTTGAGTCAGTTCTGGCAGGCGATCATAAATATGTTTCTGGTGCCAATCAGCTTCATGTCGGCTGGGCTTTTTTACCGTGATTTAAAAGTGCGGCAGGAAGGTCTCGACGTCGAATACAAGCTCAGTCAACTTATCGCCAGCGGTGCATAGTCTATGAATCCACGAGATATTGCGCCGGAAATCGCCGCAGTCGCAGGCAACTACCAATACAAAAAACCGCCCGACCTGTTCTTGCAAGTTCAGGAATGGCTCGACAAAGCGTGGCGGTTTGTTGCCGACCTGCTTTCGTCTTTGCGAATGCACATGCCGGGCATGGCAGATACCAATGTAGTCGGCAATATCATGCAGATACTGGTGCTTTTATCAGGTGCGCTCTGCCTCTTTGTGATCGTCTATTTCGCCATGCGCCGTATGGGGCAGTTGAGCGCCCAGGCGAAATTAGCGAAGAAAGGACAATCGGCGGCTTACCGCCTGCTCGATGCCGCCGGCTGGAAGAGCGAAGCCGCCACGCTCGCCGCCAGGGAAGACTGGCGAGAAGCCTGCCGCGCTCTCTACATGTCGTCGCTGCGAAACATGCATGAAAATGGAGTGATCGAATTCACTCCCACCCGCACCAATTACGAATACTGGTACGCCCTGGAGCCGCGCAGTCAGGGGCTCGCTCGTGCCTTCAAGTCTCTAGCTAATCAGGTGGAGCTGGTCTGGTTCGGCAACAAACAAGCGACAGTTGAAGACTATCGTTCCATTGAAACTCAGCTGCAGAAAGTGGAAGAGGAATGCAATTTCGTCAAAGAGATAAACACTCGTGACAGGGCGGGTCGCACATGAAGACGAAGGACACGTCAGCTCAAAACCACTCGTCAGCTCAGAACAACACAACATCTCCTGAAAAAATCAGCAGAGCAAAAATCTGGTGGCAACTCTCCTTTTTGATTCTGGTTAGTGCCGTTGCAGTTTACGTGGGCAGTGCCTTCGACGAACAGATTCAGAACTACATGCCTGAGCAGCGTGTACTCTCCTCCATCTTCAACAAGAAGCCGAGCGGTTTGAGCGGGCTATCGGAAGTGATGAAAAAGGTGGGCTTGACCGTGCATCCGTGGCTTTTGCCTTATCGAAACCTGAGAAATGCACATGGCATGCTGGTCATTGTCGCGCCCTCCACTTCTCCGGCGGAATTCGAAGCGGAGCAGATATTGAAATGGGTGCAGGCCGGCAACGATCTCGTCTATCTCGACCACTTCTCCTTCAAAATGACACGCCGCCTGCTTGAGAAAATCAATCTCACCATCACAGACGGCACTGAGCTTCACGATCGCTCAGTGCCTGTAGACGCATCAAAAAAACTATTTGCCTACGTGCCCAAACTTACTGTTACGAGCGACACGAATATAAACGGCGGCGAACCACTTGTAAAAGTGGATGACAAAGCAATATTCAGCGAATTACAATACGGCAAAGGGCGCATTCTGATTGGCACTTCGCCGACACTTTGTTCAAATCGCCGACTATCCGAAAAGAACGACTGGTCCAATTTCCAGTTCCTGGTTAACTGGATGAGCACTGCCAGCGGTGACATAATGTTTGACGAACGCTGCCACGGCTTCAGCGAAAGCGGCAATGTCTTCGTCGTTCTCGGCAGGAGCCCCTGGGGCGCAGTCTTCCTGCAACTTGTGTTAATGCTCGCTGTAGCTGTATACAGCTGCTCGAAACGATTTGGAGCGACCGCCACTCTCAATGATGCTCGCAAGATTTCGAACCTGGAATTCATCACGGGACTTTCAAACGCATATCGCAGAGCGAAAGCCAATGGTGCCATCTACGAGATTACAGGACATACTCTGCGCAATCGATTGTGCAAACTGCTGTCTGTCTCACCACACGAACAGACAAGCAAAGTGATCGAAGCCTGGAATGCCTATGCTGAAGCTAGTCCCAACAAGGCGGGCGCCGCCGCCGCCCTGGTGCCGCAGTTTTTAACAGACTTCGATGCCGCAATCGAACAACAAAGAAACATTCCCGATCAGCAATTCAAATCGCTAATAATCAACTGCGACAAGATTGCCGATCATCTCAACAACCAGTCAAACACTACGTCTCTAAAAAGGTTAGGCAGCTGACATGAGTCAACAAATCTCTACTGTTTTCCAAAGGCTTCGCAAAAGTCTCTCTGACGTCATTGTCGGGCAAGAAATTGTCATCGATCAACTGCTGATCGCGCTCCTGGCGGAAGGGCATGTACTGCTGGAAGGAGTGCCCGGGACGGCAAAAACTCTGCTCGTCAAAACACTTGCAAGTCTGATCGGCACAGAATTTGGACGCGTGCAATTGACACCGGACATGCTGCCATCGGACATTTTAGGAACGAGCATTTACGACCTCAATACCAAGACATTCACAATGAAACGAGGTCCCATTTTTACGAGCCTGCTTTTGGCCGACGAAATCAATCGCACTCCACCGAAAACACAATCAGCATTACTCGAGGCCATGGAAGAGCGCCAGGTCACGCTTGACGGCAGAAGTGAAAAACTGCCCGACCTGTTCATGGTAGTGGCAACGCAAAACCCTGTGGAATTTGAAGGCACTTACCCACTTCCCGAAGCTCAATTAGATCGTTTTATGCTCAAAGTTTTGATTGGTTATCCGGGCATCGAAGCAGAACGATTGATGCTGACCAAATGGCAGGCAGGTGCCTACAAAAAGCATGCCGTTCAACTCGACCCGGTCACAACAGCCGAAGAGATATTAGATTGCCGTAGCGCACTGGAGTCGATCAAAGTGGATGACACCATACTCGGTTACCTTGTCGATCTCGTGCAGAAGTCTCGAAACCTCTCTGATTTACAACTGGGCGCCAGCCCTCGTTCTGCCCTGAGCTGGTTGGCGGCAGCGAAAGCCCATGCCGCCATGGAAGGAAAAGACTTCGTCACGCCGGACAATATAAAGTTCGTTGCCGAACCAGTTCTTCGCCATCGCTTGATTCTCACACCAGAATCAGAGCTGGACGGAGTAACCCTTTCCCAGGTAATCGGCAATCTGCTCAAACAGATACCCGTGCCGCGGTAGTAAAAGAAAAACGACGCAAGGCAAATCGAGAGAAAGTCGACACAAGATACAAGGTTATAGAGAAAAAAGCGATATAGCAAGATATAGCAAGAGGAAATAAAAAGTCCGTTGACTGCCAGTAAACTCACCTACATTCTGCTCGCTGCTGCCGCCTGCATCTTCTGCGCCGCCAACTGGTATGCACCGCTGAAAACTGCAGCCTATGCAGTCGACGTCATCGTTCTGGTGTTGCTGATCGTCGACTATCAACTGACGTTGGACAAGAAATTCATCTCAGCAAATCGCATCGTTGCCGAGAGGCTATCGATCGGGAGAGACAACAGTGTCGAGTTGCGCATCACCAATGAAGGTGGCATGCCGCTTACCTGCAAGGTGCGCGACGACTTTCCGCAAGCGATACAGTCTGATGTGCGCGAGTTTGATTTCGAACTGCCGGCCAATGGCATCAGTACACTGAAATACAATCTTCTCCCCAGACGACGCGGCGCTTACAAGTTCGGCTTGATCAACATTCGCTACCTCAGCTACCTCAAACTCTTCTGGCACGAGGTGAAAGCGCCGGCCCAACAAACAGTGAAAGTGTACAGCGACCTGAAAACGCTGCACGATTTATCGGTGAAACTCAGTCATTCATCCGAGCTAGGCGAACTGCACCAGCGGAAAAGAGGTCAGGGCACGGACTTTTCAAGCTTGAGAGAATACACGGTCGGCGACGACTCCAAAGCAATCGACTGGAAGGCAACAGCACGCAGAGACCGGCCGGTACTGAGAACATATGAGGCCGAGCAGGAGCAACGTTTGCTCGTGCTCATTGACGCAGGACGAATGATGGCATCAGACCTGGAGGGACTGACTCGCTTCGATCACGCTCTCAACTCAGCACTGTGTCTTGCTCTAACGGGCCTGGCACATAACGACCAGGTTGGCTTTGGAATTTTCGCGGATAAGCCCTTGATGTATTTGCCACCACGTCGGGGCAAATCGCATTTGAAAAACATTCTCGAGGCATCATTCGATGTAGAACCAAGGCTGGTGGAGCCTGACTATGCAGGCATGCTCTCTTACTTCGCCACAGCCCAGAAGGGCAGGTCACTAATTGTGGTGCTCAGCGATCTGACGGACCCAGTCGGCTCACAAGCGCTATTGACTGGGCTGGCCAGCCTCGGCAAAAGACACTTACCATTTTGCGTAACGCTTAAGGATCGTCAAGTTACAGACATTGCAAACAGCAAAGTTGTGGTGCCGGGTGAAAAAGCCGGTGTGTCAGAAGTTGACATGGAAAAGGCATACCAAAGAGCCATAGCAATTGATTTGCTAGCCCAGAGAGAACTCGCTCTCACCGTACTGCAACGACGCGGATGTATGGTCTTAGATTGCGCGCCACAGGAGTTGAGCAATAAGCTTGTCGATAGTTACATCGAAATCAAAACAAGAGCGCGCCTGTGATCAGGCTAAGCCGTTGTCGCAAGCGAATTTTACAAGCGCAGTTCTACTCTTCAGCTTTAACTTCTTACGAATACGCGAGGCGTGCAGTTCAACGGTAGATTCAGTCAGGAAAAGCCGTTGCGCAATTTCTCTGTTTGCTAAACCGGACGCTATCAATTTCAGTACTTCCAGCTCTCGAAGCGATAGAGGCGGCGCACTTTCAGTCGGTCGTCTCTCTTCTGCCGCTTCGATCTTGCTGCGACTGACCAGCTCGAGCGTGTTAGTCAACTGCTGCGTCAAATTGCCCAACAGATTCATATTGAATAGCTGGTCCTTCAATTGCAAATACTGCTGACTGTGCGACAGAGCAACCGCGGTCTGACTGGCGGCTACTTCCAGCATGTCTAGTTCGTGCGCAGTCCAGTGACGGGAAGGGGCGCTCTCAAGAATTATAATGACACCATAACTAATACCATGCGAAACAATAGGCGCACCGGCCATACTCTTTATGCCATTGTCTGAGAAGTATTCATATTCATCGGCAGACAACTCATGTGAACGTTCCAGCGCGGCGACATCCGGTATAAATGCCACTTTGCTCCTGAAATAAGAAACCACGACGGTGGGAAATTGTCCTGTTCTTCCCAATCCCAGAGGCGAAATATCAGGCTCTGCATACTCGTGTGTAACCAGAGGCGAGGCCGGTCCGTCCGTGCGCACAATCAAACATCGGCTTGCTCCAAGAGCACGACCAAAGCCATCGACAACTGTCTGGAGGATAGTGTCGCGATCCAGCGTTGCGTGCAACTTACAAATAATTTGCCGAACCCATCGCTCCCAGCTCATCTGACGAGAAAGACTGTTAGCCAGCTGTTCAGAAGCCCTTTTCGAATTTTCAGCCTCGGCAGACATACTGCCCTGCTTGCTGCCGGGAGGAACAAACATGAGCAGCGCATCTGCGAGATCGTTCTGCCTGCACAGAGACGAGATGCAAACATCAAAGTGACTGGAGGCTCCCTCAGACCGGCCTACCAATACCTCACCTAAAGTGACGAATGGTCTAACTTCAGAAAGTCCCCGGACTGCGTCGAGCACACGCTGACCATCTGGTATCACATCCAAAATAGACTGATTGACAAAGTCTTTTCTCGATGACTTCAGCATCGCCTGAAAGGCGTCATTGAATTTGCGAACCCGCCCGGAATTATCCAGCACCAATGCAGGAAAACTCGTTTGTTTGAAGATTCGCCCCTCAGCTTCCTTTTGAAACTGTGCTCGTTCACGAATCAGAAACCTGGCTAATTCAAGCGAAGCAGCTTCGCCAAATTCCAGAACATCATCAGAAAAAGTGTGCGCTTCGATGCAGTAATGCATCGACAAACATCCCAGGATTTTCTGTCCATCCACTATTGGAAACACGATCAGCGACTTGGAGCAGGTGTCCTCTCCAAGGGCATTGAGTTCATGGTTGGCGCCGGAACTGCGGGGCGCGACATCTTGCAACGGTACGGGTTTTGCCTCTTGAAAAAAACGAAAGAGTTCGGAATTTGCTTTCAACGCGTAGTGTTTGTCGATTATTGGAATCAAGCCATCTACACAGTATTCGGACGCCACAGACAATTCCGGGCTATCAGAAGTGCGTTCAACATCATCAACGAGAAGCAACGCGCAACGGTCGAGGCGCAGTTCGACGCCCACCAACTCAACAATTGAAGTATAAATAGCGGTCTGGTCACCACCGGCCTTGAGCAGCCTGGTGACGCGGTTGAACAGCTTGAGCAAGCTTTTGGACTCAAGTGATTTAGATGAACTCTTTTCTGATTGCGCGGACATGGCTATTGGTATTACGCCTAAAAAGCTGCACGTGGTCCTTAAAAACCACCATAGAACAAATCGCACACCAGGGGAAGAACATATGGAATCTCCATATACTGGTTTCCTACATATGCCAATGACTGCTAGCACCATATGCGGCAATGATTTCGGGTTGGCCGGCAGTGGGCCTCAAAAGCAGATGCAATTGTAACGAACTGCTTAACATATGAACCATAAACTACTTGATCGACCGTCTTAAGGCACAAGTGATTTATCCAATTTCAGCGGTCGTATAAATTGTTGCGAACCGTTGAGTACTGGATTTGACGCAGCCAACCGACAAAAGGGACTTAATGTTCAAGATTTGGGCGCAAAACGCAAATTTAATCTCAAATTCAGGTCATCAAAAGCATGACAACCAGGCAAATTGCTCACCCGTGCCTAATTTTTAGCAGTACCATTTGACAACCTCTTGTTGTAGAATTAATATATCTTCACGAATTGGGGGCCCACTGCGATGGCGGGAAACTCGCCCGTACGAAATTTAAGACGGCAATTTGGCAAACGCCTTGTCGAAGCGGCTTTGAAGTCGCCCACTCTGATCGCGGACATCGAACGTATCCGCGCCGAAGGGGTGCGCATCAGGCTCGTCGACGGTCCGTGCCGTGCCTATTACGACCGAAAGAAGCGCACCATCTACATCGGGCGCTGGTGTCCACGCAACTACAAACTGATCAGCATCGCTCATGAGTTTGTACATGCAATCATCAAGCCAACCATAGACCCTATCCCAGGGAAAACAGGGCGGCAGGAATTCATCGATCGCTGCATCGATGAAGAGACAGAGGCGATTGTTCACGAAATCAATATAGTCAAAGAGCTGATGCAAGCAGGCGTTGCAGTCGATCCAAAAGAATTGGAGTGGCTGAACCGCTATAAAAAAGGCGGTCGCAGAGCGATTCGTCGCGCCCTTCAAAAGACGATCACATCCACTACTGGCGAAGACTACCCTGAGTATTACGGAAGCTGGTACGACGAAATCGTGCCGACATCCCAGAGGCTGCCTTAAGTCCAGATAGACGAAGCGCGGACAGATGCCGTGCGGTCAGGTGCCGTGCGGAGGTGCTGCTCGGACAGGTGCCTTTACGGCGTAACTAGTAGACGCCGAATGCTAGCTCGTTCGATTCGTTTCCATCGAGCGTAAACGGCTCGGCTGTGAGAGCCGCAGCATGAGGAATCATGTTACGAACCTGTTCGGCTACCTGGCGAGCTTGTGCCATGCCGCCGTGCAAGTGAAGGGTCTCGAAGTCGAGCGCCACCTTCGTGCCGTCAATCGCTGTTACAGTGCCATAGCGAATCAAACTGGCAGCCTGATTCAAAATGTCGTTGGGGTTTTTGATGATAGCCCGACTGTGGCTATGCGGAAGCAAATGACCGTTCGCATCGTAGGCTCTATCTATCCAGGCTTCACCGACAACACGTATCCCGGCTCGCTCTCCGGCAGCCTGCAGGCTGCTCCCGGCAGGACCAATCAAAACCAGCCAGCGATCGTACTCAGAGACAGCTTTGGCTACAACGGCAGCGGTTCTGGGGTCACTGGCGATTTGCCTGTACAGAAAACCATGTGGACGAACCTGGGTGATCTCGAAACCGAGGGTGCGAGCCAAACCAGAAAGAGCGCCGAGCTGGAAGAGAATACTGGCACGCAATTCAGCGGTTGAGAGATGAATTTCCCGGCGTCCGAATCCCTGTATATCTGGATAACCTATATGAGCGCCCAGAGAAAGCCCGTAATAGCGCACTTCTTCCAGAGCCGCTTCCATAACGAGCGGATCACCGGCATGGGCGCCGCAAGCTATGTTCGCTGATGTCACAAACGGAAGAACGTCTGATTCGTTTTCCATTTTGTATGGACCATAGCCCTCACCCAGGTTCGTGTTGATGTCGAGAGTCTGACTGAGCTGGCGTGGTTGGGATTGATTTGAACTCGATGATGATCCTTGTGGCGCGGAATCTCTGTTGCCGCGTGTGCGTTGTTGTCTTGGTCGACGCATTAGTTCACCTGATTAGAATTTTTCAGCCGCTTGAAAGCGGTAAAGTCGGAAGGAATTGAATTCTAGCAGGGTTTTGGGTGCTAGCAGCCTGGATCGTAACGCTCCATTGTGCCCGATCGTCGCCAATCTAGGTTTTTCCCCCGTTTACTCTGGCTGATTTTTCCTTAGAATGGAGTAACACAAGCGGATTTTCAGGCGGCACAGTGCATAACCTTCCTAAGCTGCGAACAGCACTTACTTTTCTTGGTCTTTCAGTTCTACTTGGCATAACCAGTTGGTCAGCGGCAGAAGCCAAATCAACAGATGCCCCTGGACTGCGCTCAATCGCCTTTGAGCACTATCTGAGCGGCGACACCGAGGCAGCGCTCGACTACTACCAGAAAGCCATCGACACAGCCAGTCGAGAGTACGGACAAGACTCGAGCTACATCGGGCAGCTCTACTACGAAATGGGCACACTGGCACTCGACGCAAAAAAATTCGTTCGCTCTGAGTGCTACCTTCAAAAAGCAGTGCAACACAATCCCAATTCAGTAATGGCTCGGGTCAAATTTGCAGAGTTACTGCAGTTGCGAGGGAAAAACGAAGAGGCGCTGCAACAAATAAATGCAGCACTGGCCAAACACAGCAACTCTCCTGAAGCAAGAGAAGCACTGGTCATCTGGCTTCAAGCGAATCATAAGACAGCAAGAGCCATCCACGAGTCATATAACGTAACGAGAGTGGCCGCTGGAAACGCTGTGGCTCCGCCCGTAAGCCAGACCGTACTCGCTAAGACTGAGACAAAACCTGCTGAGCCGGCGCTGATCGCTGCGGCGACACCGATACCGGCGCCTGCATCGACATCGGCACCGGCATCTGCTCAAGCCACAACAAAGCCTCCTGTGAAAGCACCTCTAAAGCTATTCCCATGGATGCAGCCAGAGAAAAAGGCTGAACCAAAGAAAGAGGAAGCGAAAGAAAAACCTGCCGAAAAGAAAGAAGAGAAAAAAGCTGCAGAGTCCAAGAAGACGGAAAAGAAAGCTGTTTCAGCAAAGAAAGAGCCAAAGCAGCAAAAGCCTGCTAAAGATAAGCCGGTAAAGGAAAAACATGCCAAGCCAGGTAAACCGGCACAAGAACAGGTGACGGATGAGGGACTGCAAGCCAGCACTGCCGCACTGAGAACGACTGCAAAGACAATTCCAAAGAAGAAAGAGGCAGCTGAGAGCGCCCCCACAGCCGCACCTCCAGCACCGCCAGTAGTGCTGGCAGTACCAGCCGTGAAAAGTTCAAAACGCTCAAACACGATGGTGCCACCACCACCACCCCTGGTGCCATCTTTTGCCAACCCGATGGGGATGTTCCAACCGCCACCGCAGATGTATCAGCCTCCGGCCGTACCTAAAGCAGCAAAGAAACCTAAACCAGCTCCAGCCGCACCGGCCAAGGAAGCACCTGCTGAAACAAAAGCAACAGCGGCCAGTTCTTCTGGTGGTGAAGAATCAGATCCAAGCTTCTTGCTAGATTGGGGCGGCGCAAACGCCAAAAAGAAAGGCAAATAGGATTTAGCGACCTACGGCGTAGACACCACTGGTGCTACAAGCTGGGCCCCATTTCCTGCGGCAAATTTGTTTCCAGGTTTCAAATCAGACAACTTCAAGCGTTGGTCCGGAGTCAGGACCGAACGAATGCCAAGAAAGTCGTTGAGCTGCATATCTTCGATTTTGTCTTGCAGCTGTCGCACTTCTTTTCGCTTGGCACGAACCTGGTCGTCACCAGCGTTAGCCTCGAACATCATGTCTCGTAATTCTGCCCGCTTCGCAGCCAGCTGTTTGCGCAGTTCGCGAGTCTTCGGTGCAACTTGTCCACGCATCTCTTGAATTTTTTGCTTTTGTTCGGGGCTAAGGTTGAGCGATGTCAGGTCGAGAGCTTTCTTTCCGAAGAAATTGCCGCCACCGCCTCCCATTCCAACCGCCCCACCACCCAGACCAGGACCCTGCCCAGAACCCGGTCCAACTCCAGCGCCAACTTGCCCACGCAGACCGTTAAAACCTGGCGCACCTTCCCCGAATCCACCTTGAGCCTGCGCCCGCCTGCGCATTCTTCGGCGTATCAGCGCTCCGTCAACACCGTCTCCCGCGCCCGCACCGATACCAGATGCGGCGCCACCGGGTGCCGCAGGCGACTGCCCGGCAGCATCGAACCTGGACTTTGGATGATAGTTTGGATCTGGCGGTGGCAAGCTGGCATCACCTTGTGCCAGCAGATATGGATGCTGAGCAGACCTCCACTTGAGCTTGTCTGCTCCCGACTGAGCCAGGGCGTTGACGTTCAAGGCAACCGAGGAGCCGATGAGAAGACTTAACGCCAACCGCTTCAAAAGCGCAGCTTTATCAGAGCTTGAGTGCATACAAACCATCCTCATCTGTTGTGATCCCTAGTTCCTCAGTGACTCCATGTTGCTCGGTGTCGTAGACCGCGACAAGATTGGTCTCGGCAGCAATTGCTCCGGGCCCGATTTTAGCGCTTGCGATCAAGTGGTCATCACTGCCGTCAAGGTGATGACCTGAAGCATTACCGCCTGCGACCGGCGCGAGCTCGTGACTTTTCTCGGCGACCTCCTGATGCGGATTGAATCGAGACAGGTTCTTAGAATTCTCATCACCACTGGTTTTTCCACGAGGCTCAGTTTTCTTTGCCTCATTCTTCGCAGTAGCAGATGCGACACCAGTCTTTTCTTCATTGCGATTTTCTACGACAGGAACCGGGTTCGATTGGGCCGACGAGGTTGAGCCATCAGGCTCTTGAACGGGTGTTTTCACGGGTTCGTTTACTGTTGCCACCTGCAACGATGCTTGATGCTCCTTTTCGTGTTTTGTACCAGTCTGATTTGAATTCGAGCTGGCACTAAGCGGCGCGCCCGACAAATTACTAACATCCTTGAAATTTGCAGCGAAGATAAGAACGGCAGCAGCAGCGGCAATGCCTACCGATCCCCAGACCAACGGACGGCCAAATCGACCGGTTGGTTTTGGCTGATTGGCAATTAATTGCTCGATATTGGCGGCTACATCAGTTTTTGGATTCAGGCGCGGCAACGACTTAAGAGAACTAGCGACAGCGGCAATTTCTAGCAATCGATTCTGGCACCCCGTGCAGCCGTTCAAATGCTTCTCCGCTGCAGCGCGCTCGACCTCGGCAAGCTCACCATCGTGGTAAGCGCTCAAAAGAGGTTCGAGTTGGTCGCAATTAAAATCGTTGGACATAGCAATCACCTGGATACTGCGGACAAGTTGTGATGAGAAAAATAGGGCTCCAGTAATTCCTTCAATTTGACCCGCCCATAATGAAGACGGGAGCGCACCGTACCAATACTCGTGCCGACAATTTCGGCGATTTCCTGATATTGAAACCCTTCAATGTCATGCAGCACGACCACCGTTCTTTGTGTGTCAGTCAATCGCTTCAAAGCTTCAATGACCATAGTTCCCTGCTCATTCAATTCTAGTGATTGAGATGGATCTGCGCCCGGATCAGTGAGTTGAGAGACGATTGTGTAAGCCTCCATCCCATCTTCGGTTGGCTCCGGCTTGTTTGATTGAGGATCAAAAGAGAGAAGACGAAAACCTCTCTTGCGTTGACGATTGCGAAGAATATCCATGCACTGGTTGTGCGCGATCTTAAAGACCCACGACGAAAAAGAAGCGTCCTTCCTGAACTTGGAAATATTCTGGTGAACTCTCAGAAACGTGTCTTGCACAACCTCTTCGGCCTCCTCAGCGTTGGATAGGATGCGGAAGGATGCAGTGAATATACGGCTTTGATATCGCCGCACCAGAGTTTGAAACATCACGATGTTCCCTGTCCTCCGGAAGTTTTCAATTAGGGCCTCATCGGTAAGGTCCACTGCTATCCCCCAACCAAAAAATTGGTTTCATATACAACTACGTAACCCGGGCAGAAATGGTTCAAACAAAACGCCAATTATGAGAAATTGTTAATAAAAACCTCACAAATTCCTCACGCCCTTCTGGCATACAGACTGGATGACTAAAGTTCTCCTACCCATGCTAAAACTGATTTCGTGCAGATCGTATGTGGATTTGCACAGTTGCCCCCAATTTAAAGAAGTTCAAATGACAGACAAGTTTCCCGTCCATATCGCAGGCAGTGTACTGATGGCGCTCAGCATCAAAGTTGCAGCATTCGCCGGCAACGTGCCGACGGAACTGCCCGGGCTGCTGAATTTCCACGAAGTACACTCGTATCTATATAGAGGTGGGGGTCCTTCAGAAAAATCGATGCACGATCTGAAAGACAAAGGCGTCAAAACAATCATTGATTTGCGAGCGCCTTCAGAAGGAAAGCCAAAGTCAGAAAGAACGAAGGAAGACGACCCGATCCAACCGAAAGAAGAAAAAGCGATTGCCGAACAGCTCGGCATGAAATATGTGCACATGACGATGGATTCTCATGCACCGACGAAATCGCAGGTGCACACTTTCATTGATGCAGTCGAGAAAGCCGAGAAAGGCGAAGGGGGTCCGGTCTTTCTGCACTGCGCCCACGGCTCGGATCGCACCGGTTGTCTGGTTGGAATATGGCGGGTCACACACGACAACTATGACTACGACAAGGCTTATCAGGAAATGCGAAAGTATTTCTTCAACACTAAATTCACCAAATTATCCGGTGCAGTCAAGCAATATGCAGATGACAAAGCAACGCACGTGACGGTAAGCAAGCAACAATAAGATAGCTTCGGAGCGTCGACGCGATCTACGCCGACATCGCATTCCACACAATCCAACAAAATCGACTCAACGACCGGGAACAACCAGATGTTGTTGCTGGACACTTTGTCCCGATGCAGGCGAAGCTGCTGCGGCAGCTCCTGAGCCCGTCAAACTGCGCAACTTGTCACTTGCCGTTTTACTCCAGGGATAAAAGCGCAGAATCTCTTTCAGAGTCGCCACTACCCGCGGTGTATCGTAAAAGTTCTCGCTCAGTTTGACTTGATACCACAGCGCCTGCCAGTTATTAGGGTCAAGAAAGAGAGCCTTCTCGATGTACTTCTGCGCTTCAGGGAACAACCGTTGCTTATAGAGATGCACGGCGATATCGACGTTCACGTTTGGATCCTGGGGAGCCAGTAAAAGAGCTCTATCGATGGTCTGTTTTGCTTCGGCAAGCTGACCGTTGTCTATGTAGAGCAAGCTCCAATCAGCCAGGATTCGTCCTTCCACGTCCTGCGCATGCACACTGCGCGCCTTCTCCTGACCTCTGACGAAGTAATCGTAAGCAGCTTTCGAGTGTTCCGGTCGATTCAAGTCTTTGGCCATGACGCGGCGCAAATTCCCCAGCCGTCCCGACAGGCGCGCTTGTTCTTTAACGTCATGGCTGCTGTCAGCGATCATCATCGCCTTCTGATAAGCCAGCTCGGCTAATCTGAAGTCTCGGCGCACTACTAACTTTTCGTCGCCCATATTAAGAGCCTGCTCGATTTCGGCATGCAATTTCACTGCCGGATTCGGCTGTAGCAGGAGGCGATTGAATTTGTAGTCGATAGTGACAATGAAGTTCTGAAAAAAAGGATTGCCCAATATGCCAAGACGTGAATCCTGGAAGAATCCGCCTTCTCTTCCACCGCTTTTAGTTGCCGCTTTCAAAGCTTCGGCACCAGACGGAAAAGTGAAGCTCACTTTGCGCGCCGGCAACCCCGCGATAGTGACACTGTCGATGACGACGGTGCCAAGTTGAAGCGGTCTGCCGTCCAGCCCCGTGCCTTCAGTGCTATGCCGAACATTGGCAGGATCGCTGCCGAGATATCTCTGTGCCACATTAGGTGGAATGTGATTGAAAGCCGCTCCGGTGTCAAACAAAAGGACCTGCTCGTCTTTGCCGTTAAAAATGGTTTTTACAAATGGAGCTTGTTTCTGCGTAAACGGTGTGGCGGCTGCTTTTGCCGGGCGAGGTGTTGAATCGATATCGGCAAAAATAACCGCCGGCTTTCCATAATCCAGTGTGACCAAAAATTTGCTAATCACATTCGTGCCAATAATTCCGGCGATTGGTTTACCCATCTGGCGCGATTGAGCGCTTAAATCCAGAATCCGAGCCGGAACATCATTCATCAAAAGATTGCCCAGTTCAAGGCGCTTGATTGATGAGGAGCGCGCCGTCACCATGCCCGACATTGCGGCAATATCGTACTGACCGAACTTGGTCAAATAATGTTCAGCCGCGACACGACGATCGATAATCGTGTCACTGGCACCGGTATCGAGCAGAAACTCCAGCTCCTCAGATCCATTGATTCGGCCCTTCATAACGATTTCGCGCTGAGAATAGTCAAAAGGCACACTGACTGGGCGAGAAACGCGATATGCCGTACCATTTGTGGGTCGATTGAACAGTCCTTCATCCACAGGCGTAGCAGTGTTGACGCTGCTCAACTCCAATTGCGACACCTGATTGTTGTTGCTGAACTGCAGTTGCTTGAAAGGAACGAGTGTGCCGGCAGCCGGTCTGTACTCGCTATACTCGATTGATACAGGTATTTTCGCCGACGCTTTTGCATCACCAGATACGGTATCAAGGTCATAAGAGCTGGCAACGACAAGATAATTGTTCTGGTCAAGAAACAATGTGGTGGGACTCGCACCTTCTTTACTGACTTCGATCGCGTAAACAGGAATTTGCTTGTATTGAGTTCTTCCCATCAGTACAAAGTTGTAGCCCTTTTCCTGGAATCTAGTCAGCAATGTCGGTTGGCGCTGCTGCTGCTCATCCAGCCAGACCAGCTTGTCGGGGCTGAGATTAGAGACTTCGCCACCCACAGATTGCCAGGCATTGACGCCATCATATGCAGTGCTGGTCGACGTGCGTGGCGCCGCTGACGAAGAAGCGGCTCCCGCATCACCACCGGCAGTAACAGCAGCGTCAGCCGATTCTGATGAGCTTTCCAGATCGATGCGCCATTTATTACCTTTACGTTCACAGCGATAGACAAGTGTCTGCCCCGTGTCGGTTGCCGTCTGTTTGCCGTAAGCGGTGCTATTCGCCTCGAGCGCGGTCAGCGCCTCTCGACCGCCGTAGGCAGTCAGAGCGCGAGTGACGATATCGTCCACTTTCACATCTTGAGCTGCACTGGAAGTACCTGAAGCTGGAGCCGCTGAAGCAGTAGCGTCTTGCGCCAGGGCGTTCGGAACCACCGACGAGAAAGCAAGCACGACGGCAAGTGCCGCCGTCAAAATCTGCTCAAAATTGCGGCCTATTTGGCCAGAACGGCTTCGGAACACTTGCCTGCCGGGGGCAGATTCAGTTCCGGCAACGATTGGTTGAGCTGGTGAATTTTCAAACACTGCGAAATCAATTCCTTTACCTGTGACAGTGGAACTTGATTCGCACCATCACTCTTCGCCACATCAGGATTAGGATGCACTTCCATGAACATACCGTCACAACCAGCTGCTACCGCCGCTTTGGCAAGGGTCGGAATATATTGCCTCTGACCGCTGGATACAGTGCCGCCGCCGCCGGGAAGCTGAACGCTATGTGTGGCATCGAACACAACCGGAAATCCGGTTTCCTGCATCATTGGTATGGAGCGAAAGTCAACCACCAGGTTGTTGTAACCAAATGTGGTACCACGCTCGGTCAGAAAAATGTTCTTGTTACCGCAATCCAAAACTTTTCGAACACTGTTACCCATATCCTTCGGAGCAACAAACTGACCTTTCTTGATGTTAACAGCTTTGCCGGTTTTTGCCGCGGCAACAATCAAATCGGTCTGGCGGCAAAGGAAAGCAGGGATTTGCAGAACATCCAGAACCTCGCCGGCTTCGGCACACTGCGCTACCTCATGAACGTCACTCAGCAATTCGACACCAAGCTTAGCCTTGACCTCGGCAAGCATTTTCAGACCTTCCGTCAGACCAGGACCGCGGAAAGAATCGATGGAGGTGCGATTTGCTTTATCGAAAGAAGACTTGAAAACAAAGGAAAAGCCAAGCTCGCGAGAGATGTCTTGCAGCGCCCGGGCTGTGTTGTAGATTACATCCCAAGATTCAATCACGCAGGGTCCGGCGATGATCAAAAAGGGATTGCCGGGACCGAAATCTATATTGCCGATTTTTACTGACACCATCATTCCTCCAAGACAGAGCTATTGTACGGCATCCCTTTGAAAGCCATGTGAAGGACTATCGAGGTCCCAGATATTTCACTAACCTATAGACGGTATGACCAGCCCGTTGACTCACCGGCATGACCAGGCCGGATCTGATTGCCTCGCCCAGAATCGGTCTGAGAATTCGAATCTTCTTCATCTGCCTGACTCCACCAGCCATTTCAGGCAACGTCATACCAAGCGGATTTTTGTCTAGAAGTTTTACCACTTTGTTATCCGCAGGATTCTTTGCCGCTGGCGGTTTTGGTGCACTTGGCTTTTTCTCATCCGGAGATTGCTCTGAATCTGACATTTGTCTTTGCGGCTCGGCTCTGGCACTGCGTAAAGGGATACGACAACAGGATACCGCGGTCCTGAAGAATAGTTACGGTTTGGACTGGAGTGGGCGAAAGAAATATTGAATTGCTATATATTTTGGACTTCGTAAACCCGCAGGAGTTGTCGAGTGAGTGTAGGTTCGTTTGTTTTCATGCTCCACAGCCACCTTCCCTTCTACAGAAAAGCAGGGATGTGGCCTTTCGGTGAGGAAAGCGTCTATGAGTGTATGGCGGAGAGCTATATTCCTCTATTGAACGCGATTGGTGACCTGTGGGATGAGGGCATAGCCGCGAAATTGACGATCGGCATAACACCCATCCTTGGCGAACAGTTGTCCGACCCGCACTTGAATAAAGGTTTCGAAAAGTTTCTCGCCGATCGTATTGAAGCAGCACAACTGGATGAACAGCGCTACAGCCCGCGTGGCGAGACACCAAATCCAGACTTTCTCCATCTCGCACGCTTCTATCTAAATTGGTTCCAACAAATCCGTAAGGATTATCACGACAGATGGAACCGCGACATCATCGGCGGATTTAAAAAGTATCAAGACCTGGGCTCCATCGAGATTACAACGTCAGCAGCGACCCACTGTTTTTCTCCACTTCTAGAAACCGATGAGTCACTCTACGCCCAGTTCAAAACCGGAATCGAGTCTTACAAGCGTCTTTTCGGACGCGCGCCGAAAGGATGCTGGCTGCCGGAATGCGCATACAGACCGGCTACAAAGGACCGTCCAGGTGTAGAAAAATGGCTGCACGATCTCGGTCTGGAATATTTCTTTACAGAATCATTCGTTATTAAAGGCGGTCAGACAGCCGAATTACGAAAAGTCTTCGGACCATACGGAAACATTGAATACATTCCAGCCGCACCAAGACCAGCTACAGGGCTCGATACATTCGAAGCGTTCTGGTTGAAGGAATATCCAGTTGCAGTTCTCGGACGTCATGAAGAAGCCGGATACCAGGTATGGTCGGCGGATCAAGGTTATCCAGGCGACGGAAACTACAGAGAGTTCCACAAGAAAGATGACAAATCCGGATTGCACTATTGGAAGCTGACTTCCAAAACCACTGACCTTGGCGACAAGCAGCGCTACAACCCTGAAGCTGCAGTGCATCGCATGAAAGAAAACTCAGACCACTATGTCGGTTTCATTCAACAGACCCTGACAGATCAGCTTAAAAAGACAGGTCAGCCTGGCCTTGTAATGGTTAGCTTCGACACAGAACTGTTTGGTCACTGGTGGTTCGAAGGTGTAGCCTGGATCAAAGAAGTCTTGAAAAAGATGCGCCAGTACACGGCAGTTACTCCTCAGACTGTGAGCGAGTACCTGACTGCCAATCCACCGCAACGCGCTATTGAATTGCCCGAATCCTCCTGGGGTTCAGGTGGTCACTATCAAGTCTGGCTGAACAACGAGACAAGCTGGATGTGGCCAATAATTCACGATGCAGAAAAAACCATGATCGGTTTGGCTGAACAGTATGCCGGTAAGTCAGATGAGCTCACACAGCGCATCTTGAAACAGGCAGGAAGAGAATTACTGTTACTCGAATCAAGCGACTGGCCATTCCTGGTAACAACAGGACAGGCTAAACAATACGCAATCGAGCGATTCAACGAGCATGTCGAGCGCTTCAACACGCTCACTGAAATGCTCACTAAGAACAAAATCGATGAGGCGAAACTGGCTGGAATCGAAGATATCGACAATTGCTTCCCGATCATTTCGCCGGCAGATTTCAAACATGCAGCCGTTGCAGCGTTAAACACGTCAGCTACGCGAAGCTAAAAACAGGCTAACTGTCTGATTCTTCAATGTGACCTCACTTGAAGAAAATGAATTGGCCTTCAAGGGATTCTCGGAGTTAACGGATGACCAGAACGAAAATTATTGCCACGATCGGCCCCGCGTGTAGAAATCCGGTGGTTTTAGAAGCGCTGATCCAGGCTGGTATGAGCGTGGCGCGTATCAACTGTTCGCATGCCGATCACGACTCCATTGCCTCGATTGTTGTAGATGTTCGAGAAATAAGTCAAAGACTCGATCAATCAGTGGGCATTCTGCTCGACCTTTGCGGTCCCAAACTGCGCACAGGAAAGGTCAAAGGTGGCAAAGTCGACCTGGTTACAGGCAAAAAGTTCACCCTTACCAGTAGAATCGTTGAAGGCTCAGACGAAATCGTCAGCACGAATTATCCGCAGTTAGCTCATGAAGTGAAGACTTCAGACACCATCTTGTTGCATGATGGTTTGATCGAGCTGAAAGTTCTGAAAACCACCGACACCGATGTCGAATGCGAAATTGTCAGTGGCAGTTATTTGAAAGACCATCAGGGTATCAATATCCCCGGTGTGCGACTGTCGATTCCAGCTTTGACCGAAAAAGATAAAGCCGATTTAGCATTCGGTTTGAAGTACGACGTAGACTTTGTCGCTCTGTCGTTCGTTCGCGACCCGCAAGATATTTTGTATTTGCGCGAATTCATCGGAGAGCACTGGCCGCCAGTTTCAATTATTGCAAAACTGGAAAAACCGGAAGCGATCGATCACCTGGAAGAGATTATTGATCTCGCTGATGGCGTTATGATTGCCCGCGGAGATCTCGGTGTTGAGCTGCCGCCCGAAAAAGTTCCTCCTGTGCAAAAGCGCATTACAGCACGCGCTAATGCCAAAGGCAAACCCGTAATTACAGCTACGCAGATGCTCGAATCGATGATTCATAACCCACGCCCAACAAGAGCAGAAGCATCAGACGTTGCTAATGCGATTTATGACGGCACAGACGCTGTCATGCTTTCAGAAGAAAGTGCGATGGGTGAATACCCGGTCGAAGCGGTGCGCATGATGAGAAGAATTGCTTCCGCGGCCGAAGGAAGTGTTGAATACTCGAAATTGCATCAACACGATCTGCCCACATCAGCTCACGCCATCGCTCACGCCGCCTGTAATATGGCTGTCGATATGAAAGCGCGAGTCATTGCCGCTTTCACCAAGACCGGCTCAACGGCACGATTGATTTCGCAGTTCAGACCGCCTGGTCCGATCATTGCTCTCACGCAACACGTCCACGTCTATCGCCAGTTGAGTCTGGTCTGGGGCACCACACCATTGATGTTGACCGAGGTGAGCGACTCTGAATCGACTCTATCGATGGTAGAAGAAACCCTCTTAAAGCGCGGCTTAGTCTCGCCCAAGGACAACATAATCATCACTGGCGGATTGCCGATTGCGGCCCGCGGCGCAGCGAACTTCGTCAAACTTTCTACGATTTCTCCGAAAGTGCCTGCGAGTTACTGGGAATTGAAAGGCATTTAGCTTTCTTACTTCTCAGCCAGCCGATAGCCGGTGGCATGGTTGCCCCACTGAAGAACCTGGTAGTAAGGCATTTCAGTCTGGTCTCGATATTGTTGAGGTCCCCACTTAGGATTTCCATTATAGTTGTAGGCAGGGACATTGGTTACCTTGCGCCCAAATGAAGAGTCCCGCACTGTAAATGTCTGGGTCTTATCGTTGTATCCGGTGATGATGTTGGCGTGCCAATAATTTGCCGTCGGCGGCTTGTACACGAAGAGCACAGGAGATTGCTGCTCCCGCAGATATTTCTTGATGCGTTCGAGATCGCCCTGACGCATCTGACCGTAAGAGTTTTGACTTCCTTCCCCGCCACAGTTGAAGAGAACATCTTTCTTATATGGCGGTACAGCTTCCGTACCGCGACCAGGGATGATCGGCTCACGCATCCAGGAGCAATCACCATAGTCTTTGAACTTCATACGTGCATCAGTAAGCCCAAGACCCCTCGCTATCAACTCAGGCGCATCAGTGTAGTTGTTGGCCAATTGAACAGTCTTACTCAAGTTAAGGGTCCATTGCTCTGACAGGTCGGTTGGGCCACCGACTTGCGGATTAACGATGCCCTTGGATTTATTGATCAAGTACTCGGCAATTCCCGTGGCAGACATATAAAGACAGGAGCCTGCACCGAGTTGATCTGGAGAGGGCAACATATAACCTTTGAGTTGAACGGAATGATCGGTTATTTCATTGACACTGTTTGGATCCGCAGGTCGTTCCGGCCTTTGCGTTTCCAGAGGTGTTTCAGGTCTTCGCGTTTCCGGTCTGCTTGTTTCGGGAGGTGCTTCAGGTCTCCGCGTTTCCGGTCTGCTTGTTTCGGGAGGTGCTTCAGGTCTCCGCGTTTCCGGTCTGTGTGTTTCTGGTCTACTCGCATCCGGTGAATCAGGTCCATGCGGCTTGCCGCGTCCATCGGCGGATTCCGGCTGTTGTTGAACTTTCTCCTTGGACGTCTTGCCATCTGGCAAATAAGTTGTCCATACGTCACCAGCAGGCTTGACCGCATACGTACCATCATCGTTTAGTTTGACCGAGCCCTTCCAGGTGCCAAGCAAATTGTTGTTTCGATCCAGCTCAGTCCAACCGCCCTTCTCGGGCTGATGGATATAACGTTTGCTTTGATGCTTGGCGAAGTCATCCACCTGAATGAATGACGGTTTTTCGTCGGAACCCGTGTACCCGAAGCTAAGGGTAGATTTATCATTCGGATACCTGATTTTGCTGATTCGACCCTGGTCGTCGAATGTGTATCGCGCCAGACCTGGTCCTTCCTTGATCTCGGCACCATTGCCACGTATCGTGTATTTCAGATTGTCTACAGCATACGAGAGATTACCATTGCTTTCCACTCGCAAATTGCGCACCGTTTGCGGTGGCACATCATCACTGCGCCAGCTCCCCTTCCCATCCCGCAACCAGGTTGTAGATTGCCCTTCGCACGTATCAACCAGCTTGGTCAGCCGTCCGTCCTCATAGGTCGCAGAGACCATCGTGTTATCAGGGCGTTTAATAGTGAGAGGATTACCATCAGCATCGCGCTGTATTCTGGCACCAAGTGCAGTGCGCTCTTCTTCAAAGGAACGTCCGTCGGTGCGCTGAGTCAGTACAACGCCGTCACGCACACCTTTAGAAAATTCACCATTGTCGTCCAGCGAAAAGTGAGGCGCCGCGTAGCGCTTGTGGTCGGGCGCAAGATAAAGCCACTGCCCGTTTTCCTTTACGTAGCTGAACTGCCCGCGCTCAGTCGTTGTCACAAGTTTATTGATCTCGCCGTGCTCATCGCGACCGAACTCGCGCGTTTTACCTTCTGCTGGATAGGTTATTTTGGAAATTCTATTGTCGGCATCGAGTACTACGTTGCTGCCAAATCGTTGTGCCGGTTGTTCGGGCTTGCGGAGCTGTTCACCGGCATCTATTGACGGCTCACCGGGGCGAACAATGCGCAAGTCAGGCAAGACCGATAGTCCATAAAACGGCAACTCATCTCGCGCTTGCGTTGCGACCCTGTCTGTCTGGCGCAACATGGCAATCAACGCGCTGGGCGGTTCGGATGTAACTGGTTGGTCCCGCGTCTGTGATGGAGGCAAGCCGATTTCCGGATGAAGTGAAAAGCTATCTGAGCGTCCCATAGATGACCTGCAGCGAAGGGTTTAGGGTGGTAGTAAGTGCGCTTCGGTCCAGCACAATTGCGCCAGACTGTTCTGAAGAGTCGGCGTGCCGCCACTTCAGGGATACGCTATGCAGAGCATAATTCCGCATGACGTCTAAATCTGTTATTTAATCGGATAACCCGATACTATTTCGATAAAGTGAATTTTTGGTGTCCAATCGGAACGCGCAACCACAAGATGCTGCCGTTGCCACTTTCACTGATGTGCAATCGGAATGCGGAACCAGAAAGTGCTGCCTTTACCATTCTCGCTGATAACGCCGAGAGTGCCGCCGTGTTGCTCGACTATTGATTTACAAATAGCCAATCCCAACCCTTTCCCTCCTAAAACCTGAGCGTCAGCTTCTTCCACCTGTTGAAACTTCTCAAAAATAACCTGCTGCTTGTCCTTCGGAACACCGCGCCCCTGGTCGATAATCGAAGCACGCACAAAGTCACCATCTTTTTCGCAACGCGCGATCACAAGCGAGCCCTCAGGCGCGTACTTGATCGCGTTCGTGAGGAAGTTACACAAAACTTGCAGTATACGACTGGGATCCATCTCTACTTCAATTGGCACTGTTTCTGCCTTGAGCTTGATTTTATGCTGATCGGCAAATGAGCGCACCGAGTCAAGTGCCGAGTCAATCAACTCCTCCATCGATGCAGACAAAATTTTCAAATCGAGCTTACCTGAGGCCAGCCGCTCGGTATCGAGCAGGTCATTAGTCAGCTTGATCAAGCGCGTCAAATCAGCCTCCGCCAACTCGACCTTGGCTTGTGCCTTTTCAGGTAGTTCGCCCAGTGCACCAACAGATAGAAGAGTGAGCATGCCCTGCAAGGACGTAAGCGGGGAGCGCAAATCATGGCTGACCATAGCAATTAGATACTGCTGCATTTTTCTCGAATCATTCAACTCATCGACCATTGAGTGAAAAATGTGATCGAGCTGCACGAGTTCATCACTGCCCTCCATGGGCTGATTCAGAGGCAAGCCTTTTGGCACCCGGACAGTGTTTTCCATGATCGTCTTGATTTTGGATGTGATTGTCTTTCCGAATAAAATCGCCAGAAAAATGGCCAGCAGAATATTGAAACTGACGCCAAACACCAACACGACTTCCAAATACTTTCGAATCTGCGCTTCCCGCTTCGGACTCTCTTCAGCGGCAACCAGATAGTCTTTGATAATAGTACGCAAGGACTTAGTCAGGTCTTCGATTATCCTTTTCACTCTGACGAGTTTTCCCGGACCGGCGATCATGTCTCTGCCACCGGCGCCGCGCGAGATGCTGTCGCACAAATCGTGCAACAATCTGGAGCCAAGCATGCCGTACTTGCGCCCTTCCTTGGCCATGGCCAGATGCTCGGGATCATCTTGCAATTGCTGGTCGAGCTGATCGAAAGCCTGAATGCACTTCGCGTCGTTTTCAAGAAATTTGTTGAGGAAAGATTCGCTATGCGTCAGACTGTAGCCGCCGACGTTGGCGGCCATCTGCGTGGCAAACGTGTTGATGCTGCTCGCCGTATAGACGATGTCTTTGACGGAACTTTGATATTTGATCTCCGCATCAGCCTGTTGGACGAGATAGTTATAAATTCCAATAAATATCAATTCGAAGGCGAGCGGAACACAGACTAGGATAAGTCCAATCTGGGCTATCTTGAAATCAAGGCGCATGAAGGTGCTCGCAAGGCTCAACAGTAGACCGGCTTGCCAAATAGCCGGATCAGTCCAAAGGAACGATAAAATAAGTTATAACAGACTAGATCACAGGCCTTCCCTTCAGAAAAATAACCATGGCAAAAATCCTCATCGTCGAAGATGACATGCAAGTCGCAACTACTGTGCGCGATTGGTTGCTCTTCGAGAAGTACCTCGTAGAGCATGTTGAGACCGGAACCGACGCTCTTGATATGATGCGCGCTTACGAGTATGACCTGATAATTTTAGATCTGGCTCTGCCGAAGATGAGCGGAATAGAAGTTTGCAAGCAATACCGCAGTTTCGGCGGGCGGGCGCCAATACTCATGCTCACCGGCAAAGACACAATTACAGAAAAGGAAATTGGATTCGATGCCGGCTCTGACGATTACTTGACAAAGCCTTTTCATCTGAAGGAGCTCTCGGCGCGAGTACGAGCGCTCTTGCGCCGCCCCACGACATTGAATTCAAACACCTTGAAAGCGGGCAACCTGGTGCTCGATTGCGTTAAACATACAGTCACCAAGGACGGTGAACCGATTCATCTGGCGCGCATGGAATTTACCTTTCTCGAATTTCTCATGCGTCATCCAGATCAGGTATTTAGCACAGATAAATTACTTGAACGAGTGTGGACATCGGATTCGGACAAATCGACCGAAACGATAAGATCAACCGTCAAGAAGCTGCGCAACAAAATCGACACGGAAGGCGTGCCTTCATTGATTCAAAATATTCACGGCGTCGGCTACAAACTCTCCGAACACTAACAACATAATTAGAAGAGCCACGCAATCAACGCGGCTCTTCTAATTTGCTGCATCAACCGGTATCTGGCGAATTCAGGGGCAGCCCAAAAGTTCTACTGGGGAACTGTAAGGAAGCTGCCGATCAACCATCTTTGCGTGCAAGAAACGAATCTTGCTCAGCCTGTCGGGTAGCCGTATCTTTCCAGGCGTTCACTTCGTTTTCCCAGATGTATCCGTCACGCGAAAGCATATTCCAATTGTCTTTGAAGAACTGGAAGCCCTGGCGCTCCTGAGCAGTCAAGTCATCACTGGAGAGATAACGATCGATATCACTTTCAGAAACTTTGTAGCCGGCAAATAACTGCCAGGTTGTATTTTTCTCGTAAGCAGCATAAGCAGCATCATAATTGGAATCTATCTGATCTTTCGCCTCGGCTTCGGCATCTTCTGCTCGTTCTGACACAAAGCTCGTCTCGACTCCACCTTTCAGAGCTGGCGGGAATTTGATTGAATCCCCCGGGTGCATGTTCTGAATCGCGTTCTTGCCGTTAAGCTGCTCGAGCTGCAATGAGAGATTAGCAATTTCTCGGTCAGTCGGGTTGGCATTGCCTTGAGATTTGAGCACATCGCTTGCCAGCGTCCAGCCACAGTCACCGGCTTTTACTGTCAACTGACCGGAGCCATCTGCAGTGACGGTGGCATCACGCCCGTTGATTTGTGTAATCGTGTTAGTCGTATCGACCTTTGCATGTCCGAGGTCTGTTGAATCAAGTCTTACAGTCGCACCGCTGGGATTTTTTCCGATCAGGTCCGAACCTTGTACGCCTGTGATTTCGATACCTGGCAAGATGCCTGCGGCATGGAGAGCATCGTTGACTTTAGCCAGTTCTGCGCCAGAACCTTTAGGTCTGTGGTCCATCATGTCGTGAATTTCTCTGGCGATATCGGAAAAATTGCTGTTTTCGTTTCTGCCTGCAATCTGTTTTGCGATCTGGTCACCAGTTAGCACTTCTGAATTAGCCATGTTCTTAAAATCCTCAATACGGGGGCGCAAGAGTTCGTTCAAGCGACGCCGCCAGGCAACGTCATTTGAAGCTAGTAATTGTTTTGGCGAAATATGTGGATGGGCTGTGTTTCGCCTTACACAAAGAGAATACGAAAAAACTTGTGTCGCAGGCATGACAACTTTGAAACGGCCAAAAAATCTGCCGTTAAACGCTTCAGACGCTCAACGGCAGATGTACTTAGCTGATTTTAGTAATGGATTGTTCAGTTAATGATTCTTGCTTTCGTCAGATCCTCCTTCAAGCGCAGGTTCCAGACTCGGATTTCCTCCATAATTTGTGAGGGTAAGTTAGGACAGTGCGGAAAATTCCATGACCTGAACTTCGACCAGATCTACTTCCGGCAAAGTTCCATTTCTCAAACTGCGTCCGGGATAGAACCAATCGTTCGTAGCATCTCCGTCAAAGGCATTGCCTCCATCGGCAAGAGCCAGAGGCGGCAATAGTGAATCAGGAATACCACTGAGCAGCTCTTCGATTGCCTGACTGGTGAGCATGAAGATGTCTTTGCGTGGCTCCTGCGGAACAGAAGTTGCATCCGAACCTACAGGAGCGGGAGCTGTCGAATTATTAGTGATCTGACTAAAACGGTTGAGCATACTGTGTGCTGCTGTACTCATGTCACGTAACCTCTATAAAATCGACAGCTCCGCTGTTCCAATCTATGCGAACAATCCGGCTAAAGCAGGGTTGTGCTTGATGGCGTCGTCTACCTTCAGTTCTTCCTTGCTATTCAACGACTTGCGGTTACCGTTGGCGTGGCGCAGTTGATTTACCAACTCTTTCAACTCTTTCTGGCTTGGTTCGTACTTCTTATCGCCTTTATGAGCTTCAGAGAGGAGACGCTCGGCAACGTGATAGTAGCCTTGACCGGACTGTACGACGAGAGCTTTGTGAGCCTCAGCCTTCATATCGCCACCAGGAGTTGTTACAGGCGGAGCTGCGTCGACTGGCTTTGGAGTGGCATCCAATCCACCTTTTTTCAGCGCCGCATCAGACATGTTGTGCTCGTGAGCTTTAGCAGCGATTTCATCTTTCGAGAAGTCTTTCTTGCCGTACAATCTGCCATCTTCTTGCAGTGTCTTGAGGTAGCTCAATGAAGCACGATCCGCAGCATTCAGATTAGGATTAGCGAGAGCTTTATCGAGATTGTCGCCACTGACTCCGCCATCAGGACTCTTGATTTGATCGTAGAGACTTGGCTTACCATCTTTCTTATCAAAGAGGTGGCTAAATTGTTGTTCGCGTGCTTTCTGCTCAGGTGATTCAGCTGGCTTGGCTGGATTGGCAGCCAGTTTATCGAAGTTGACACCCGAATCAGCACCCATCTTTTGCAAATCAGCTCGACTCAGATTGGTGCGAGGTGAGATGTTGCCGTCCATGCCTGGGTTGGCAAGCTGATTTTGTGTGATCTGATCGTTGAGTGCCTGCAGTGTCTTTTGATTTTCCGCTGTCAGATTATGGCGTTCAGGATGAGCAATAAAGTCTTGAACTTTGGCTTCATCAACTCCACCTTTGCCGTCGCCGACTTTATCGAGCAAGCTTGCCTTGCCGCCTGGCTTGGCAGTCAGGTCGCTGAGAGCTGCTGCGGTACGTTGCTGATCTCCACTTTGTGGCTCGGCTTGTTTTTTGAGCTTGGCGATGTCTTCTGGTTTCAAACCGGCGTTCTCGTCCAGTTTCTTAACTTGATCTGCCGTCAGGTCGCCAGTACGCGAACCAAGCCCCATGTACGATTTATCACGCTGCTGGTTGAGGCGCTCCAGGCTAGCTCTATCGGCGTCAGACAAAGAAGGATCAGCAAGTCTCTTGTCCAACTTATCTCCGGAAACTCCGCCCTTACCGTCACCAACAGAGTCAAGAAGAGTCTTTCCGTTGGCATCTTTGGCATGCAGATTGCGCATGTCGGCTTTGTTTTGTTCCTGCCCGAGGTACTTGGTGATGTCGCCTTGAGTAATAACCTTTCCATCAGTGGAAATCTGAGTAAAGTGGTCCTGCAGTCGCTTGGCAAGCGCTTTTTCGGCTGGGCTCGTGGCTTTGTCACCGTACTGCTGAATGTCTTCCTTGCTGATTTGACCATAACCAAAAGTGCTTTTGACACTGTGCAAATCGCTCATAATCTTTTGAGCAGCCAGACCTTCAGCGCGCGTGCCGTAGCCGTCACGATCAAGTTGAGCCAATGCCTTTGTCTGTGATGGACCCGTAATGGAATCAAGTTCTTTCAAGAATGGACTTGGATCAGAAGGGCTTTTCGAAATAGCTGACTCGACGCGATCAGTGCCTCTCTTCTCTTCTTTGGTAGGAGCTTCGGTTCTTGCCATTTTTATAGGTCCTCACTTGGGTGTGTATCCGCGAAATAGCGGTGCCACTGGGGGTGGTGGCGGGTGCTTTGTCAGGTGGGGCGAAGCAGTCGGTAGTAAGTCCAACTTCAACTTTGTGAACGCAGTATAAGAAATGGATATTACCGAGACATTACCAACTTGTACGGTTGTCAACGACAGGCAATTTTGCCAACCTGTCAGCTTCTTCGCGCCAACCTGTTAGCTGATAAGCAATAGATCAGTAAGTAAGTGACCACTTATCGGGTCCGACCCCTATCAGTGGAGCAAGTGCAATCACTATTTGCGAACTAAACTCAAGTGAAATAAACGCCGACAGCCCCGGTCACCCGACGAATCAAACGTACGGTATCGAGCTCAATTTCCTGACCGTATTCCAGTTCATCCATGGCGCGCTTCTTCAAGACAGCTATCAGCTCGCGCTTCTCGTCTTCGGCCAGCTCAATCTTTTTATGGTGATTGTCTGCCGCCATCTGCAGCAGTTCCATAATGCTCAAATTCGGGTCGATAACTACCATCGCTCGGACTACTTCTACTTTCACTGGAAGGATTCACGGGTCCCCTGAGCATGTGCTCAATCATAGATTAGGCTCTGCGATTTTGCAGGACAATTCGTAATTCAATCAAAAGGCGGGAATTTCCCCCACGCCCAACCGGGAAGGTTACGCAGTGAGCAGCCAGTTGAGCAGCATCAAAACGAAGCTCTGCCAGAAGAAGAGGTCTGTCAAAGGATCAGATTGAGAATTCCAGCCTAATGAGCGGTGTCGGTATTCGGCACGACATAGCCGCAAACCGGATCATTCTTGAGGATATATTGCTGTCGCGTTACCTTTACACCTAAAAGATTTTCCATCAATTGAGGTTCGAGAACACACAGCTGCTGATATTGCAGCGCCAGATCGTGCACGGCGCAATGCCTTTGAAAAATAATGAAGTTGCCGTCTGGAAGAGTCTCCCATTCAGTCATATAGCCATTTTCCGAGAAGATTTTGGCAACCTCGGCCACTTTCCCCTTCATGTCCTTGCCGATCACACGAGACTTGAAACGGTCAGCCATTTTGTCGTTGCGGCGACTGAGCAAATCCATGACACCAGTGTCTCCGCTCTGCTCATACACAACGTCGAGCAGATCGACTGCCAGGTTCTGGAACCCAGTCGGGAATAACCCCTCCGCCTTTTCGGTCAATTTATAGTGATAAGTCGGGCGTCCGCGAGACTGCCGCACAATGCGCGAATGAACCAGCCCGTCCTTTTGAAGGGCGGCAATATGGCGCCTGACCGCCATTGACGTGATGCCCAGCTCCTTACACAAGTCGGCGACAGTGACCTCGCCCATGCGCTTGATAAACACGAGCACGGCTTCTTGGGTACGTTCGGGATTGTCGCCTAACTGCTGAATCATCGGAATGGCCTCGTTATCTCATTCTACTCTTCTGAAAGCGCCCGTGGTTGGGACTTTTGTATCAGTTCGCTACTTGATCCTTAAGAAGGACGAATAGTTCTGAGATTTTTGATACTATTTTATCTATAAAAGCCTACAATCCTAAGCTTTGACATTTTTAAGGTTACCCTATCCGGTGCCAAGCCGCGAAAAAGCTAGGATCGCGTTCGTCACAGACCATTGACCACTAAAGGCAACTTCCATGACTGCTAAACAACCGCTACTTTCCATTCAAGACCTGCACGCAAAGGTGGAGGACAAAGAAATCCTCAAAGGCGTCAATCTGGACATCTATCCAGGTGAAGTACACGCCATCATGGGACGTAACGGTTCGGGTAAGTCGACCCTCTCATACACATTGATGGGGCACCCTCGCTACACCGTCACTTCTGGCAAGGTGTTGTTCAAAGGCGTAGATATTATCGAGATGTCGCCTGACCAACGTGCTCGCAGCGGTCTGGCGCTGGCATTTCAATACCCGGTGGCGATTCCTGGAGTATCCGTCTCGAACTTCCTGCGCGCTTCTGTGAACGCCGTGCGCGGCAAAGAGATTCCTGTCAAAGAATTCAGAGCCGAGCTCAAGGAAAAAATGAAAAGCCTGGGAGTTCCCAATGAATTCCTCAGCCGATATATCAATGATGGTTTTTCAGGCGGAGAGAAAAAACGTCTGGAAATTCTTCAATTGGCTTTGCTCAAACCAGCCCTTGCAGTTCTCGATGAAACAGACTCGGGTCTCGACATCGACGCGCTCAAGACAGTTTCGGAAGGCATCAACACCCTCGCTAATCCGGAAACGGCAATTTTGCTGATTACTCACTATCAGCGCATTCTCAACTATGTGGAACCACAATTCGTCCATGTCTTCCAGGACGGACGCATCATCAAATCTGGTGGCGCCGACCTGTCCAAAGAACTGGAAGCTCGTGGCTACGACTGGGTATCACAAGAACTTACGCCGTCAGGTGTTTCATAACATTTACGGATGGAGGCGACCATGTCTGCGGAACTAATTCACGATCAATCAATCGGCAACATCGGAAACGACTACTCACAGTATGGTTTCCAGGACAAAGAAGATTATGTCTTCAAGTCAGGCAGAGGTTTGACTCGCGAGATCGTAGAAAAGATCTCGTCGATGAAAAACGAGCCTGAGTGGATGTTGAAATACAGACTGCGCGCTCTCGACATATTCCTCAAGAAGCCAATGCCACGATGGGGCAACTGTCAGCTTCTCGACGATATCGACTTCGAAAACATCTTTTACTTCGTGCGCTCTTCAGAAAGAACTGAAAAAAGCTGGGACGATGTTCCAGAAGGCATCAAACAGACTTTCGACCGTCTGGGCATTCCAGAAGCTGAACGTAAGTTCCTTGCCGGCGTCACCGCGCAATACGAATCAGAAGTTGTCTACCACTCCATCCGCGAAGACCTGGAAGCTCAGGGCGTTGTCTTCCTTGATATGGATTCAGGATTGCGCGAGCACGAAGAAATAGTGCGCAAGCACTTCGGCACCGTTATCCCGGCTGCCGACAATAAATTCTCAGCTCTCAACTCGGCCGTCTGGTCGGGCGGAAGTTTCGTCTGGGTGCCGGAAGGCGTCAAGGTGGAAATTCCACTGCAAGCTTACTTCCGCATCAACGCGGAAAACATGGGTCAGTTCGAAAGAACGCTGATCATTGCTGAACCAGGCAGTTTCGTTCACTACATCGAAGGTTGCACTGCCCCGACTTATTCGACCGACTCGCTGCACTCCGCTGTAGTTGAGCTGATTGCCAAGCCAGGCGCGCACATTCGCTACACGACGATTCAAAACTGGTCGAAGAACGTATACAACCTCGTCACCAAACGCGCTGTTGCTCACACCGATGCCAAGGTCGAGTGGGTCGACGGAAACATCGGCTCCAAGCTGACCATGAAGTACCCGGCTATTCACCTGGTCGGCGAACGCGCACACGGCGAAGTGCTGTCGATCGCTTTTGCGGGCGACGACCAGCATCAAGACGCAGGTGCCAAGATGGTGCATGCTGCACCAAATACGACATCAATGGTGGTCTCCAAGTCCATCTCGAAAAATGGCGGCAGAACCTCGTATCGCGGTCTCGTGAAAGTCTATCCAAACGCCAAAGGCGCCAAGTCGAACATCAAGTGCGATGCGCTTCTGCTCGATGAAAAATCTCGGTCGGATACCTACCCGACTATGGAAATCGACGAAAAAGACGTCACCATCGAACACGAAGCAACGGTGTCAAAAGTCGGTGAAGAGCAACTCTTCTACCTGATGAGTCGTGGACTGACACAAGACGAAGCTACCGCCATGATCATCAATGGATTCTTCGAGCCGTTCACAAAAGAACTGCCGCTTGAATACGCTGTTGAACTGAACCGGCTCATCCAGCTCGAAATGTCAGGTTCGGTGGGGTAGAAATCGTGAATTCTTTTATGCACTGCCGCCAGATCTAAAGATTTGGCGCAGTGTATTTAGCGGCCCGAAGTAATGCGGAATCAAGGAAAGACAAATGTCAGAGTCGAAGTCGGTAAACACAATTGCACGGGAGCGCGTGGATAATTTGGCGTCCCAGAATGGCGAACCATCTTGGTTGAAAGAATTGAGGGTATCTGCATGGGAAGCATATCTGCAGACACCCATGCCCACAGGTCGTGACGAAGATTGGCGCAAGACTGATATCGAAAGTTTGGATTTGTCCAACTTGAACGCCATCGATCTGTCGACCAAGAGCGACGCGAAAGCAAAATTACCAGAATGGTTCGAAACTGCCCTGACGTTCTTCGAAGATAATTCAGGCGTTGTTGCAGAAGTCGGACAATCATCTATACCGGCAAAACTTCCCGCAGAATTAGCCGCCAAAGGCGTCATCTTCTGCACATTGAAAGAAGCCCTGCGCGATCATGCCGAATTGATCCGCCCCTATCTTTCCAAGATCGAGTGCGACCAGAAATTTGTCTTGATGAACAAAGCCCTCTTCAACGGCGGCGCTTTCCTCTACGTTCCAGCCAACGTCGAAGTAGAGGGACCTTTCATCAGCCTCACTCACTTCACTTCATCGAATGGCTCTCCCAACGGCGTGGCCATTTTTCCGCGCTTGATCGCCGTACTGGGCAGTCACAGCAAAGCCAACTTGATCAACATCATCAGCTCGGAGCCTGGCGCTGAAACCAAGACAACTCTGCGTTCACTGGCCAATGCGCTCGTCGAAGTGCACGTTGCTGCCGGTGCAAAATGCGAATATCTCGAAATTCAGAAATTCGATGCCAACGTCTTTGCCATTACTCGCACTCACAATCAAGTCGAACAAGACGCATCGGTCAAGTCACTGACAGTTGCTCTCGGCGGTTCACAATTGAAGGGCGACATTGCCACGATCTTGAATGCTAAAGGAGCAACAAGCGATCTGCAGGGCATCGTTCTTGGTGACAACGATGAACATTACAGCTTCAACACCATCCAGAAACACATCGCCCCTGATACCAACTCCAATATCAACTTCCGAGTGGCATTGAAAGGCAACGCCCAATCGATCTATCAGGGAATTATCGAAGTCGATAAGATTGCGCAGAAGACTGCAGCTTTCCAGAGCAACAAGAACCTGCTGCTCGGCAATGAAGCTCGCGCTGATTCCATTCCTAAGTTGGAAATTCTCGCCGATGACGTCAAATGCTCACATGGAGCCACAGTTGGTCCAGTCGATCGCGAGCAAATCTTCTATCTAATGAGTCGCGGACTATCTGCGCCCGCTGCCGAAGAATTGATTGTCACAGGCTTCTTCAGACAGATTTTGGAAGCATGCACGATCGGCAGAGCCAAAGACTGGGTCTACGACGTATTGGCTGAAAAAATTCACGGGGTCTAAATCGATGAGCGCTGAATTCAGCAAAGTAGCAAACAAAAATGATGTGCCTGAAGGCCACGTCAAAGTCTACACTGTAGAGAATCAGCGCATCGCCGTTTGCAATGTCGAAGGAAAGTTCTTTGCCGTCGCGGATATCTGCACGCACGACGGCGGTCCGCTTGGAGAAGGCGAGCTAGTCGACAACACGATCGAATGCCCGCGCCATGGTGCTCGGTTTGATGTGGAGACCGGAGCGGTGGTGTGTATGCCGGCGGTCGTACCGATCGCCACATACCCATGCGAAGAACGCGGAGAAGATTTATGGGTCGCCGTCTCTGGCGAACACAAATAAGGTGTAAGGGTTAAGACAATGTTCGATATCAAAAAAGTCAGAAAAGATTTTCCAATACTAGATCGTCAGGTCAACGGCAAGCGGCTGGTCTACCTGGACAGCGCGGCGACATCGCAAAAGCCGCTCAGCGTAATTCGATCGCTGACAGACTACTATGAAAATTACAACGCTAACATTCATCGCGGCATTCATACATTGAGCGAGGAAGCGACTGAAGCCTTTGAAGTAACAAGAGAGAAAATCCGCCAGTTCATCGATGCGGCAGAGGCACGGGAAGTCATCTTCACCAAGAACGCCACTGAAGCAATCAATCTGGTGGCTCAAACCTATGGACGACAGAACGTTCTCGCGGGCGACGAAATTGCGATAACGCCGATGGAACATCACTCCAATTTCGTGCCCTGGCAACAACTGGCCAAAGAGCGTGAAGCCAAGCTCGTTTTCCTGCCTCTGACAGATGATGGACAAATAGATCTGGCCGCTGCGAAGAAGCTTATTACAAACAAAACTCGTATCGTCGCAGTTACGCAAATGTCCAATGTGCTGGGTACCATAAATCCAATCAACGAATTGGCTAAGCTGGCGCATGATGCCGGTGCCGTGCTCTTTGTGGACGGCGCGCAGGGTATTCCCCACTTGCAAACATCAGTGCGTGAATTAGATTGTGATTTCCTGGCGTTCTCGATGCACAAGTTGCTGGGCCCGACGGGCGTTGGTGTGTTGTGGGGTCGAGAAACATTGCTGGAAGCAATGCCTGCCTTCATGACAGGCGGCGACATGATCAATTACGTCTCGCGTGAAAAAACCACCTGGAACGAATTGCCCTGGAAATTCGAAGCCGGCACTCCGAATATTGCTGATGTCATTGCCAGCGCCGCAGCTATCGATTACCTCAACGACCTGGGCATGGATAATGTGCGCGCCCACGAAATAGAGCTTGTTGAATACGCCATCAAGGGTCTTCAGGGGCTCGGTGATGCCGATATTTACGGACCGCTCGACGCCACTAAACGTGGTGGCGTAATTTCTTTCAACTTCAAAGACGTTCACCCTCACGACGTCGGGCAGATTCTCAACGATGCAGGCATCGCCATTCGCGCCGGGCACCATTGCTGCCAGCCATTGATGCGCGACCTCGGTGTGATGGGCACGGCCAGAGCCAGTTTCTATGTTTACAACACAAAGGAAGAAGTCGATATATTATTGGATGCCCTCAAAGAAGCAGATAAGGTTTTAGGACATGTCGCTTGCAGATGACCTATATCGAGAAACCATTCTCGACCACTACCACAACCCGCGCAACCGCGGTGAAATAGAGGATGCGACGGCGAAAGTCGAAGGCGTAAATCCTCTTTGTGGAGACGAACTGACACTCTACATTCAACTTGATGGAGATACTGTCAAGGACGTCAAGATTACAGCGAAAGGATGCTCTATCAATACAGCATCAGGTTCAATGATGAGTGAAGCTGTAGTCGGTCAATCAATAGCCGACGTCAAGAAAACAGTCGACGCCTTCAAATCAATGATGATGTCAAAGTCAGGCGATGTCAGTTTGCCTGAGGAGATGGAAGATCTTGAAGCTCTTCAAGGCGTGCGCAAGTATCCAGTCAGAATAAAGTGTGCACTGCTGCCCTGGAACACACTTCTGGAAGGTATTCAGACGGCACAGGCAGAACAAAAAGTAAAAGAGGCGAAGTAAACGATGTCATCACTGCAAGAAGATGTAGTGCGCGAAAATCTCCGCACAGTTGTCGACCCAGAGCTGGGCGTGAGCATCGTCGATCTGGGATTGATTTACGGCATTGAGGTCAAAGATAACGACGTCACTGTCAAAATGACACTGACAAGTCCCGCCTGCCCGGTCGGAGCGGTTATTCAAGCACAAGCTCACAGCGCCGTGAAAAAACTACCCTGGGCAAAAGAAGTAAAAGTGCAACTCGTCTGGAGTCCCCGCTGGGATCCACGCCTGATGGCAAGTGAAGACGCCAAGATGGAATTAGGAATTATGTAGGATTTCGATAAATCGGGCACCATGCGGCAATTAATCACCGTAGGGTTAAGACGAGTTATGGAAAATCCCACCAACTAATGAAACTCAGTTCAGCTAGAAGTAAACTAGCTCCGCTGTCGTTGTGCCGTTGCAATGTCAAGGATGCAGCGCAGAACTCGGACACCTAACCTCAACCAATGCCAAAACCGGTCATACACGATCACGACGGTCACGTCGACGACATCCTCAGCTGCATCTTATTGTGGCTTGCCAAAGAAGTGGATCTGCAAGCAGTTGGCATCACCAATGGTGATTGTTATGCCGACCAGGCCTTCGAAGCGATCTTGAAAATGGCGACCTATCTCGACATCGACGGTCCCGAGATTGCCTGGAATGACGAGCCTGTACCCAATCCATTCCCCGACAACTGGCGGCGCGAAAGCTACATCATCAACGAGCTGCCTCTATTCGGCGATATTTATCTCAAGAAGTTATACCAACAAGGCAAAGGCAGACGTTCCGAAGAAGCCTTTGCCGATTGCCTCGCTCACACCAAAGAACCGCTTACGATTGTGGCTACCGGGCCGATGACTGTGCTTGCCCCAATTCTGAAAAATTCAGACCTGCGCAAGAAGGTTGCCGAAGTCGTCGTCATGGGCGGAGCAATTCAGGTGCCGGGCAACGTCGAGGAAGCCAACCATGACGGCAGCGCCGAGTGGAATGTCTATGCAGACCCTGTCGCGTTCAAACAGGTGCTCGAAACAGGCGTGCAAGTAAAAATGATCCCGCTTGACGTCACCAATCAAGTGCCTGTCACCCGAGAGTTTTTGCAGCGATTAGAAGAACAGAGTGCCAAATACAAAGCATCCCTGCTGGCGGCAAAACTCTGGTCACTGGTGAAAGGATTCACCTACTACTTCTGGGACACGATTACTGCAGCAGCAGCTATAAGGCCGGAGCTTTTTACGTTCAAAGACATGCGTATAGAAGTAGTCACGCAAGGCAAAAGCATGGGCAAGACATCCAGCGTCATGTTCGGTGGCAAAAAAATTCAGGTCGCGACCGGCATGGACAAAGCCGGTTTCGAGGATCTGCTGCTCGAGATTTTCAGAGCACGATAATTGGTCGCATCAGCGCACATGCTTCGTGCCGGGCCGATCTAAATTGATGAGGAATAGAAAATGGAATACAGGAAACTCGGAAACTCTGGACTAAAAGTGCCGGTGCTCAGCTTCGGTACAGGCACCTTCGGCGGTGGCAATGAATTTTTTAAAGCGTGGGGAGCAAGCGATGTCAAAGAAGCAACGCGCCTTGTAGACGTCTGCCTCGATGCCGATCTAAATTTCTTCGATACCGCTGACATTTATTCAAATGGAATGTCGGAAGAAATATTGGGAGAGGCAATTAAAAAGCGACGCGACAAAGTTTTGATCTCGACGAAGGCCACATTCAAAATGGGCAAAGGTCCGAACGATTTAGGCTCGTCCCGACACCATCTGATCAAAGCATGCGAAGACAGTCTGCGACGGCTGGGAACGGACTACATAGACATCTACCATATGCATGGCATGGATGCATCCACGCCGATCGAGGAAACGCTGAGCACGCTCAACACTCTGGTCACAAGCGGCAAAGTACGCTATATCGGTTGCTCCAACTTCTCAGGATGGCACCTGCAAAAGTCACTGGACATTTCAGAAAAATATGGCTGGGCTCGCTACGTCTCGCATCAAGCCTACTACTCACTGATAGGTCGTGAGTTCGAATGGGAATTGATGCCGCTCGGGCTATCGGAAAAAGTGGGCACGACCGTATGGAGCCCGCTCGGCTGGGGACGGCTGACCGGCAAAATCCGCCGCAACGCACCACTGCCGGCAGAAAGCAGATTGCACAAGACTGCAGACCTGGGTCCGCCAGTCAACGACGATTACCTGTACGATGTGGTCGATGCACTGGACGAAATAGCGAAGGAAACCGGAAAGAGCATCCCTCAGATCGCACTCAACTGGCTCGCTCATCGCCCGACAGTTTCCAGCATCATTATCGGTGCGCGAAATGAAGAGCAGCTAAAGCAGAATCTGCAGGCTGTCGACTTCAATCTGACGGAAGAGCAGATAAAGAAACTGGACATCGCCAGCGAGATCACCCCGATCTACCCTTACTGGCATCAGTGGCAATTCAAGGATCGTACACCACTAGCGGTACCATCGTACAAGTAGAGCACAACACATGGGTGCGCTTTTCACTATGTTTGGGAAGCGCACTCTAATCTCAATGCATAATGTCAATTAAGGACCAGCCAAAACTTCTGCTTGCCATTTATGCTTTGCTGGGTCTGCTGGCACTGATTTTTGCCGCACTCCTGTACATTAACCCGCTCAATCTAGACGCGACACCTGCTGCAACGCGCATCTCCACTCTTCTGACTCAAGCGGAATTGCTGCGCAACAAAAAACAATCGGCAGATGCCGAAAAACTTTGCCTGGACGCGCTGAAAATATCAGATTCATCTACCGATGATATGCAGAAAGCGCAGGTTTATCATGCTCTCGGTTTAACTTACTTCCAGAGCCAAAAGCTAGACGAAGCAGATAGTTGCTATCGAAAAGCACTTTCGTACCTGGACCAACAGATAGATCAAGAGGGTAAAAACCGCCTCACACTCGAGAATCTGAGACGTGCTCAAAACCTGCATGCACAAATCGAAGGCGACCTGGCTGACCTGCTGGCGTCAGAATCCAAATACGAAGAAGCAGAGGCGCGGTACCGTTCTGCAATAGAACGAAACGATCAATACCTGGGTAGCCTGGAGTTGCAGCGCAATTTCTCGAACAAACTTGCCTCTGTGCTGGTGAAAGCCGGTAAAAACGGACAAGCAGACCCACTACAGGTGGAAGCATATGCCAGCGACTATGCCACTAAAGATTTGATGGCTGAAACAAAACTGATTCAAGAAGAATTCGATGAAGGCAAGATCGATGCCACCAAACGTCGATTACAGTTGAAAGCAATTGTCCTGGCCTCACAGAGAAAAAAGCGGGCCGTAGAGTACGTTGATGCACAAACAGATCTAGCAAAGGCACTGCTCGAAGAAGGTCAACCGAAAGAAGCCCAGAAGGAATTGGCGGTTGTCTTTGACTTTGTCAAAAACGGCCAATTCGATCACGAATCAGAATCAATCTGGCTTGGACGAGCGCGCGTCATTCAAGCCGCCATATACCTGGCTTTGCACGAAGATAAAGAAGCTCAACGTGTGATGGATCAAGCCGGAAAAGCCAATCCGAAACTGGTGCTCATGTCACTGCTCATGCATATGAAGACAGCCAATTCACGAGATGTGGGGCTAAAGAACTACGCTGATCTAATGACCAATTTGGCGGCAATGGCTCATCTGGAAAAATTCCATAAGGCATCGTTGAGCCAGGAAGATCTAACCAACTTGACTATGGTCGCCTACCAAACCGGCGTGGACTATTCAAGAATGGGAAAGACCACTCAAGCAAAACGCTTCCTCAAGCTCGCGCTCGATCTGGCGCAAGGAACCAACGCCTGGATGCAAGCCGAGATTACTACCCATCTCGGGCGAGATGAGGCAACTCAAGGGCAATACGCGGAGGCAGAGAAGGATTACCAACGTGCTTTGAGTATCTTACCGAACGTCAAACCGTTAAATAACCTGGTCTATCTGTCGCTCAGCGCCAATTATTACGAGCTTGGTGATTTGTACAGCAAAATGCACAATGAAACCAAAGCAAAGGAATACTTCAAGAAAGCCTACAACAACGATATCAAACATAAAAACTGGACGGGAATTCTTGCATACGCGCAGTATCTGAACAGCCACGGAGATTACAAAGCAGCTCGTCCAATTTACGAGCAAGCACTGGCAAACCTGAAGGCACAAGCCAATCCATCAAAAAAATACATTCAGTTGATGGAAAGCAAATTACAGCGATTCCCTGTCTTTGCCAGTGACAAAAAAGTAGAAGCTCTAATTGCGGAAGGGAACAAGTTCCTCACCGATAAAAACAAAACAGCCGCACGCAACTCATTTCAAAATGCAGGAACGGCTGCTGTAGAAAAATTCGGAAAGGAAAGCTTCTCGACCGCTCAAGCATACAGAGACATTGCCGACAAGTTTATGGAAGTATCCGACTTTGAAGACGCCAGACCTTACTACCAATTGGCGCTAGAAATCTTCGAACGCGACAAAAAAATCCTTCTTCCGAGGGCTAACTACGTCAACTATTGCCGGTGCCTTAGTGAAGAAAAAGATGACTCACATAAGTCTGCGAACGCAGAGAAGATTACTTCAATGCTCCTGCCCATAACTGCGGAAATAGAGGCAGATCCAGATAGCGCAGACAGACCAATTTTGTGCCTGGCACAATCGCTGCTCGGCGAAGCTTACAGTAATCAGAAAATGTATAAGCAAGCACAGGATTATTACAATCGCAGCGTTGTCTCTGCCGAAGAACACCTGAGAATTGATCCTCGCGAAGGAACTAGAGCCCAATTGGCAGAGTCCTTGCGAAATCAGGCGGTGAACTACACGAAATTGAAGAAATTTGACGTGGCAATAGACAGCTACAAGCGGGCAATTGCAATCTGGGAAAAGCTGAAGCAGACACCAGATGTGGTTAAGAAATTGAACGACGCACGGGTACTTTTGAAAGAAGCAATTTCGCAAAAGGACAAACCAAATACCTAGGTGCATCAGCCAGCTCGGTGCATCAACCAGCCCTCAGTGAATCAACCGGCTCTCAGTGCATAAATCACCCATGCGCATCAATCGCCTGGGCGCTCGCAGTGTAGCCAGTATTTTCTATAGGTATCCCATTCCACATCGTCGGTGGTGTAGTCAGCGAACAAAGCAACGCCGCCAATAACATCACCAACAGTTTCGGCTGAACTCAATCCTTGATTTAATCCACGCAAAGAATTAGCCAGACTTTCACAACGAGCGCGATGCGCCAGTGTCGCGTCTTCATAAGTGGGCAGCCCGAAGATCGCTTCGCAATGAGCCATTCCACTCTTGTTTGCGGCTGCTACAGCCTGACTGACATGAACGACCTGCTGCGACATCAACCATGCGTAAGCACGCGGCAAATAAAGATAAGAGTCATAGCACATCACGCAGAGCTGATCGCACCTGGCTGCTACTTCACGGAAATACTGATCATTCCAGCCCCACAATGTGTTCGGATACCACATAGGAGTGTCAACACCAAGTAGTTGAGTAGGCTTCAGGACTGCTCGCGTTTCATCAAGAAGCGCAAGCAATCCGCGATCGCCGTTTGAACAAAACTCGTAGTCCCACTGAATGCCATCAAAACCACAATCGTTAACCAGCCAGAGCGCTTCTTGAATAAGTTTCTTTCGGACATCGGGCTTGGATAAATCAAGCCCATCGCGCTGCGGAGCAGCACCAACATAAACCCAGGCAATCGCTTTTGTGCCCGGTACTCGCTCATGAACAGCGTTAGTAATCTTAATTGCCCCTGCCTGACGGCGCATTTTCAGACTGCCATCAGACTTCGTTGTCAGCACATGGAAGTATGCATACTTAATTTGATTGACGCGCAACCGTTCGAGCATATCATCCCACTCTTTCTGCGACTGATGCTTGCCTGCGTACCAGTAGTAGCGCAGCCAGAGACCATTAGCAGCTTTGTTGGCACAAACGGAATGGAGCGGATTTTGCTGCTCGAAAAGATTTGCATCAATCATTCCCCAGACCACACAACCGACAAGGACCGCGATGCCGAGAAACAAAATTTTCCAAACTGACAACGACGGATTATAGGCTTTCAATAAATTCGTCTCGAATACGCATGAGAATGACACCTAACATATTCTTGCCGGTTCCATCGCCGCCGTCGCCCCAGAATTTGTCTCCCTTCGTGTGTTCCACAAGCGTCGCCGTCCCCGTAGATAGAAGGATCTTACGCAAACCTTCATGTTGAGTAAACTTGGCACGCACAGCCTCGACCATCAAATCGATTTTCACACTCTCCCAATCGGCGCGTAATGGTTTCTTTCGATCACGCCCCATCCGCGCCGCCACCATTGGTGACTTAGTTTCCCTGATGCGTTCCTGAATTTCCAGGTCAAGAAACTTCTGTGCTTGAAAGTAGTGTTCGACGGTCGGCCAAACACGCTCATCGATGGAAAGAGGCGAAGCATAGAAGTTCGAAAAACAACCATAGTCTTCACTTACACGATAAAACCGAATTACCTGTTCACTGTCGATCATGGTCATCATTCTCTCCATAAAGCGTTCATGGCAGTATTTAATGGTCGTATTCGAACTGATCAACCATTCTACGTCAACTCTCATTCATGCGCTTGCCTGGACCGGGAAACGTGAGATCTAGCCAAAAAACACACCGAATACAGGCAATGTTGAATTACAAATGAATGCCATTCCCGCAAAATAAATGCGAAGTTTCCGATCTACCGGCACCGCGCTTAAAAGACAACAGCACTAAATACAGTGCCATGCGCCCTACAATAAAAAGCAAATTGCCTCAACAACCTTGTAACACAAACTGTAACTTCTAACGTTCCACCGCAAAAGCTTGTGTATAATCAAACCGTGAACTCGAATCTAGTTAGAGCATGCGTAATCAAACCAACTCAGCGATGACCACCCCAGCGAGCCCGGCAGCGGCTCCAGAGTTCCACGTCTGCATGTGCTGCTGCATGAACTGTCCCTAGCGGGACATTAAGACACGATCCTCAGGATCTAAAACACCTTTATTGTATTGCACAGGAACATCAGGCATTTGATGCCCTGTTCAGACATTGAAAAAAACAAGTGATAGCTAACCGTTCAACACTACATACGGTGGCGCATGACGGCGCGCCGTTGATTCAGGAGTAAACTCAAATGGCAAAAGTATTTTTGACAAACGCAACAGGTTACATCGGCAAAGCAGTCGCCTTAGCGGCACTGAACAAAGGGCACTCAGTATCAGCACTGGCTCGCTCACCAGAAGCCACACAAAAGCTGGAGAAGATCGGCGTAAAACCTGTATCGGGCGACTTAAAAAAACCAGAACAATACACTGACACCCTCAATCAATATGACGTGGTAATACACACAGCCGCGACCAATGACGAAGATTTTGGCAAGTATGACACTCTGACAGTGAACAGCATTATCGAAACGCTGAAAGGAACAAACAAAACCTTCATCTATACAAGCGGCACCTGGGTGCTCGGAAACACAGGCGACATCATTGCCGACGAACAGACACCTTATGAACCTCTGCCATTTGTTGCCTGGCGTGCGGAGAACGAACAACAAGTCGTAAAAGCGGCTCAGAACGGAATCAAGGCAATCGTGCTGCGCCCTGTAATTGTCTACGGTGGAGAGGAAGGAATTATTGCCAATCTGATTCAGCAAGCTGAAAAGACCAAGACGGTGCCTTACATCACGACAGGACAGAACTACTGGTCACTCGTGCACGTCGAAGACCTTGCCGACTTGTATTTGCTAGCCATTGAAAAGGCCGAGGCAGGATCTCTGTACAATGCAAGCAGCGATTACTTACCGGCGAAACAAATCGCCGAATTAGTGGCTGGCGCCGCTCAGGCTCAGGCAAAATCTATTCCGTTAGAAGAAGCAAGAAAGACGCTTTCAATCTTTGCTGACGCCTTCGCACTCGATCAAAAAATCGGCGCAGTGAAAGCAAAGCAAGAGCTCGGGTGGCAGCCTAAAGCTCCGAAATTAGCCAACGCCATCGAAAAAACAAAACAATTGGCAGCCGGTCGCGCGTAAGGGCGATTGATGCACAATCGAAAAAGCTCTCGGCACTGGGGTCCGAGAGCTTTTTCATGTACACGTTTCGAATTTAATCCGGCAAGGAACAATAATCCAGACTCCGATCGGTGACATGGCGACCTATGATGAATATTGTCGACGCGATTTATTGAGAGGTTGTTATGGCTGCACAATATCGACAGGGCGATGTGTTGCTCATGCAAGTGAGTGAACTTCCAGTTGAGGCAAAAGAAGAGGCACCTTCAGACAAAATAGTTCTTGCCTACGGAGAAGTCACCGGTCACTCGCACAGCGTGCGCACCGAAGATGCGAAGCTCTTCCGCAACAATGAAGACAGCTACCTTGTAGTTGAGACAAAAGCGAATTTAGTTCACGAGGAACATGATTCGATTCCGCTTCCTGCAGGTGTTTACAAAGTTATCAGGCAACGTGAATACAACCCACGCACTGTGACCAACTACGTGAGCGATTAGTGCGCCTCAGTGGTCCTGCGATCTGAACGGGCGGCAAAATGCACAACGGCGACGTGCTTTTCAAAAGACTCGAACATTCCGCGGCAGAGTCTGCTCGCGCCGAAAGTTGGTTTAACAACGCTCGCGTTATTGTCGCATGCGGAAACATAGTTCGTTTGCGCATGACAGCCAGCTTTTTGCGCGATAAGGACGACCGGCTCTATGTAAAATTTGAAAGAATTACGAATCCAGAGCCTGAGATTCTGACATTGTCAGACAATGTCTATCTGCAGACAAGCGCAGGAGCAGCACTGAAAGGACTAAACCAATCCAATCTGAAACCGGGAATTCATGAAATCCACAGCATCATTCGCATGTGTCGAACGAAAAATCTGCAAGACACCTCACAAGAGGTCTGGGCAACCCGAAGAAGCGTATTGCGTGGCTTAGCTGATTTACACAATGCCTTTGATGAAGGGCTCTATGAGGCAAGCGCCAAAGATTTCAACATCTCGACAGCGGACCGCAGTGACACTACATCCGCGAAATCAGTGATTCGCATTGACGAAATGAAACTTCAGGCATTTATCAATGAGTGGGTCGCTCGAGCTCGACGAACTAAACCGATCGACAAAAAGAAACTAGAGACATCCATCAATGAGTTGTATCAACAGATAGGACTGCCGTCCCCCAGATTGGTATATGCCTCTAATCCGCTAATATTTGTAATAGCTGCGTCGTTTGCTGCTGCACTTGCGGCGCGAAATTCCGATTCGATAAATCCATTGAATCCAGTAGCAGCCGATCGGCAGGTCAATGTTGGCACTGACATATACAGATTGACTGTGCAAAAGGCGTTTACATGTCGCGACATTTATTATGATCGCGAACGTCAAGCTGCCTTCGACAAAAGATTGGACGAATTTCAAATCAATCAATTTAGAACATTTCCAAATGGCATCGCAGGTGATGCCGTTCGCTGCGCCATGTCAGACGCCATCCAAGCCATCCAATCAGACTCAGGCGGAATTCTCAACACAAAAGATTTCGCAGACTTTACGTTAGAGACGAAAATGGCGCGAGAAATATTTAAATGCACAGTCAACGCGGTCAACTGGTCGAGAGCGGACGGCGGGCAAGACCTGGCATCAGGAGCAGCAGATACAACGCTTTTCGATCAGCTTACTCAGACTCTGACTGGTGGGTCAGCCTGGCAAAATAAAGCGCTGACCGAAGCGGTCATGTCCTGTCGCTCGATTCTCAGGCACTGTAATACTCAAGAATATGACGAATTTCAAGTGTGCGCGTTGTCCAAAATCTTCACTACAAATCCGCCAAATCAAGACCTCCATGAAGCAATGCAAAAGGTCTGGAACGAATGTGGATTGATATTTATGCATCGCGACTTTTGCATTGTTAGCGAATACCCTCATGAGTTCCACGTGAACGAAAATGGTGCGCTACATAACGAGGAGGGACCATCGCTCCGCTGGCGCGACGGCTGGCAGCTTTACCATCTCGATGGCATCAGAGTGAACAAGCAACTCGTCGAAGCGCCTGAAACTATCACCGTGGATGATATCGAGAATGAAGAGAACATAGAAATCCGCAGACTGATGCTCGACCGATACGGAATAAAAGAATATCTGGTCGAAGTGGGAGCAAAAGAGATCGATCGCGATCAATACGGGGTGCTCTACAGGCATGTCGTTCATGATGCAATCGAGCCGCTGCTCATGGTTGAAGTCACTAATTCCACACCGGAAGCGGACGGCACTTTCAAAAAATACTTTCTAAGAGTGCCTCCACACATCAACACAGCAAAAGCCGCCGTTGCCTGGACCTTCAACATGAACGACGATGAATATGCTCCAGTTTTACAGACGTAATACCGTAGGACGTTGCGGACAAAAGTCAACAAGAACAATTATCAGAACCGGGCTTGAGCAGCCTGACAAGCCGGTCGCCAGAGGGTATACCTCACTCTCGGTATGGCGCATCGCGTTGGACACCGTTAGAATAATGGTGGCATGTCTGGGTTAAAAGTGGCATGCCGGAAGGGAGTCAGATTTTGTCGAGGCCAAAGATCCTAATCGTCGAAGACTATCACCCACAACAGTTCGTGTTCGAGCAGCTGTGTGAGCGGTTTGGCTACGATGCGTACATTGTCGGTACCGGCGAAGCGGCCCTTGGAGCACTTGGCATAGCGCAATACGCGGCAGTGATCATGGACATCAATCTGCCAGGGATGGACGGAATCGAAACTGTCCGTAAATTTAGAATGACGGAAAAAGGAACCGGCCGACATACCCCTGTCGTGGCACTTACAGCGAGCGGCATTGCAGGGCTGCGCGAAGAATGCCTGCACGCAGGAATGGATGACTTCATGAGCAAACCTTTCTCAGTTGAGGCGTTCCGAAAGATTTTGCTGCGATGGACCTACGACTCGCGGCGTCCGAACATGAGTTTGATTACCTCGTCTGAAGGCGACGACCAGTTGCTGTTCGGTTAGCTACGAAAACAACCTGACCTGGTGAACTCGTCCAGAGGAGAACGCCCCCAGAGGATAACTCATCCAGACAAGAACTCTTCCAGGGAAAAACCTATATCCGGGGCACGGCATTTCTCTTACTATTGAAAAGATGCTGCCTTTGCAACATTTCCACAAGATTACTAAGTTCGACAACCTGTCATTTTCAATGCACCACCAGTGCTACCATCAGACTAGACTATTAACATGCTCAAATCCAACAATGATGACAATGCAATCACTCGCGTGCGGCAGTGGCAGCAAGCTTTTCAAACCAGAGTACTTTCCAATCCCAAGTTCAAATGGTATCAGAGAGGCACCTGGCTGGTATCACTTTCCTGGGCTGCGGTTCTGATGATTCAATCCGTACCGTACTACAGCGCCATTGGCATCGGAGAAAGCGCTTACAAACAAGGCGACCTCGAAACAGCGGAGGCTAAATTCAAAGAAGCTTTGAAAGAAGCTCAGAATTACTCACAAAACGATCCTCGCCGTGCCAAGGCATACAACAATCTTGCTGAACTCTACAGAACACGTTTTCAATTCTCCGAAGCGGAACCCTATTACAACAAATCTGTTGAAATAGCTCGCCAACTTGGTAAGAATCGTCCAGAGCTACCGATGAGCCTAAATAATCTCGCGACGCTTTACAGAGATGAGGGGCGATATAACGAGTCCGAACAAACATTTCGAGAAGCACTCAAAATATGGGATGAGCGAATCAAGAAAGACGATACGAATCGCGCAGCGATTTTAAACGGCACAGGAAAAGTCCTCCGCGACCAGGGACGCTATGCTGAAGCCGAAACGTATTATCTGCAATCATTAGCAATCAAGGAAAAACTGCTGGGTAAAAATGATGCAGACAACGCAGTCATTCTAGCCAATCTCGGCGGAGTGTATCGAGATCAGGGTCAGTTTGCTAAGTCTGAGAAATACTACTTGCAAGCGCTCGCAATCGATTCAAGCGCTGTGGGAAAGGAACACAGTTATACGGCGACCGACTTGAACAACTTAGCCGGACTCTATCGTGATGAGAATCGGCTTGACGAAGCTGCAACACTATACAAAGAAGCACTGAGAATCAGAGAAAAACTACTGGGAGAAAATCATCCACTGGTGGCAAAGACTTTATCAGGTATAGCTGAACTGCAAGCGAAGCATCAAAATTTCAGCGGAGCCAAAATACTTCTGGAAAGAGTGCTGGCTATACAGATCAGGTTTTTGGGAGACAGTCATCCAGACGTTGCCACGACATACAATCTGCTCGGCAGTGTTTTGCTCGCGAAACACCAGGTGCAAGCAGCCCTGGAAATGCAGAACAAGTGCTTAGCAATTCGCGAAAAAAAGCTCAGTCCACAGCATCCGGATCTCGGCGTAGCTTTGATCGATCGAGCCCGTGCTGAAAGTTTCAACCATGAGTCATCCCAGGCTCAAAAGGATCTGGAACGGGGCACAAAAATTCTAACTGACGCACTCGGGTCCAATCATCCCGTTACGATACGTTCTTTAGTGAGCATGCATCCGACAACACCAAGGACCTAGGGCTCGCCTGGTCTAGATCATGTACAGGACTATCAGATGAATTCCCATCCTCCAGAACCACTAGGCCCCGCGATTCTTCAGGCTGTCTGGCGATTGTCCACAACAATACTTGTTTGCACTTTTTCGACAACCGGTTCGACCATCGCGCTTCAACAGCCAGCTTCAGCCGCTCCCGCGCACTCTGAGTCACGCCAAGTTTCCCCGCAAAAACCAAAGAGACCGCCTGTGTCCAATTCAAAACTTACACTGGAAAATTTCAGCCGATTAAAGAAAGGTGCTGATATGCAGTCAGTACTCAAAGAATTTGGAGCGCCCGCCAGAGATATCGGTAGCGGCATACACATCTACGAGTACGAATTAGCTGATGGATCGAAAGTATGGGTTGGCGGCGTTGAAAGACTGTTCTATGTCGACCACATTCAGGGCAAAAAGCATGTTCGACTCGTCGGTGAACCTGTTCCGGCAGGCGGCAACTTACCTGCGCAACCTTGATTCAACACACTTCTACAAGCAACACATAGCTCAAGCACAGCAACAATTGCCTGAAAGCGCCCAAACACGCTTATATAATCCTTACGGACGCATTATTCACGCCACCGACAGGCTATCATGACCATCGGAAGCCAGGCGCAGCAGCCTGCGTCCTCAATGCCGGTTGTCAAACTCGTCAGGAATAGCAAATGTTTGGGACTAAAAAAGAAGAGAAGTTAACTCCAGATCAGGTCAAAGGCGCCTTGTCAAAGGTCATGGATCCGGATCTCCACACTGACATTGTCACACTCGGAATGATTTCAGAAATCAAAATTGAGGGTGACAAAGTCGCATTCAAACTGACCTTGACGACTCCGGCATGCCCTGTCAAAGAAAAAATCGAAAGCGATGCCAAAGAAGAAGTTCTGAAACTTCCGGGCGTTAAAGAAGTCGAAATCGAAATGGGCGCAAGCGTTGCCGGCACAAGAAAAATACCGGGCAAAGAACCGGTGCCAGGCATCCGACAGGTGATCGCGGTCACGTCAGGTAAAGGCGGTGTAGGCAAAACCACAGTAGCAGTCAACCTGGCTTGTGCACTGGCCAGACTTGGAGCTAAAGTCGGCATTCTCGACGCCGATATCACAGGACCAAATGTGCCGCTGATGATGGGCGTAGACGACTATCAGCCGACAGCTAAAGACGACAAAATCATTCCTCCGGAGAACTTCGGAGTGAAAGTGATTTCGATGGCCTTTTTCGTATCGAGAGACACACCGGTAATCTGGCGCGGTCCGATGCTCGATAAAGCAATCAAACAGTTCTTACGCGACGTAAACTGGGGCGAACTCGATTACCTCGTTGTCGATATGCCCCCGGGCACTGGCGATGCGCAGTTGAGCTTGATTCAAGCGACCCAAGTTTCCGGCGGAATAATCGTCACAACGCCACAAGACGTGGCTCTGCTCGACGGTCGAAAGGGATTGGCAATGTTCAAACAGATGGACGTGCCAGTATTCGGCTTTGTCGAAAACATGAGCTACTTCCAACCACCTGGCACGACTGAACGCTATGAAATTTTTGGACATGGCGGCGGTAAAAAATTAGCCGAAGAAATGCAGGTTCCATTCCTTGGTGAAGTGCCACTGGAAACAGCTATACGGCAGGGCGGAGATGTCGGCAAACCAATCGTCGTTGCCGAACCAAATAGCGGCACTTCAGAAGCTTTCATCGGTATCGCAAAGCAAGTGGCAGCACAGATAAGCATCCACGCTCTGACACCAGCCTGACACCAGCCTGACAGCAGCCTGAAACAAACCAAAGCGATGAGAAACACGTTTTCTACGCCTGTGCTGACGCGCAGCGGATTGCAATTTGCTTCGGGGCTACCACGGTTTAGCAAGTACTGCTATTTAGAGCAAGGCACCATGGTGCCGGCAAAATTATCATCATCGCCGAACTGAACGATATTGCGCTTTATGCAGTCGTCGATTCGTTCCAGTATCGGCTCAGAAAACTCGCCAATCTTTGCGACCAACAATGTTTTGGGTATGGTGGCAATGACAGTGCAATCGATCACAGAATCAAGTCTCAATCCTGCAGCACGACCTTCGTCACTGTCAGTCCGTACACAGACACAAAAATCATCAGCATCTCGAGAAGGACTGGAAGTCAGTGGTATCAAAAGGACATCGTCGAGCCTGGCGTTGTTGTAGTCGTTTGAAACAATCACACCTGGTCTGCGTTTATTACGCGTGACACCATCTACCATCGTCGGATAGGAAACGAGAACAACGTCGCCCTTTTTGTAAGACTGCATGAAATTGTCGTCCCTTTGTACACGTCTATATTACACTCAGACGGTTTCGATTCACTGACTTTACGCCGTTAAAGGCGCTTTATCGGTTTGCTCGAAAATGGGTAAATAGTAGGTTCACGAATCCTTCACCGGGATAAGATTGAATATAGCAATGAGCCAATCACCTCAACGAAGATCAAGCCGGAGGAGCGCGAAAGGCGCGTCGATCATACTCGTCGCTCTCTGCGCCATCGGTTTAATAGCTCTGATCTGGATTGCCTTTCAATTGATGCTCGTCATGGGTGGTTCGCGGGAAGTTCGCAACGCAGTCGATACAGCAGTTTTGAACGTCGGCAAGCATGCCATCGACGTGGAGATGCCGGCGAGCGGAAACTTTGCCGACGTCGCAAACAGCGACGGCTCTGTCAGCATCAGCAATCTCTGTCGCGTCTGGGGAAAGGCTTTCATCATTAATGCTAATGCGGCCGACATGATAAGCGAAGGTACCGCAAACAGCGATACACAAACCAGTGCGCAGAACGCTTACTTAGAAGCGCAATCGATGAACAATGGATTGTCGGCCATGCTGCAAGACAAAAACACATTCAAAAATCATTTCAACTCCATCGCACAAAGCGCTCCAGCGAAATTGCTGGGACAAAATGCCGTTGTCCAGGATGCGCCTTCTATTTCGACGTGGTCGACAGCAATGATGGATAAAGGCTCCGAAAGCAATTTGTATTTCAATCCGACTCAGCTGCCACCAGGTGCAGGAGCCAATTTCAGCAACATCGACAAAGGCGGCAGATCCTATTTCCGCGGATACACCGCGATGACAGTGAACGGCAAAGACTTCTATCTACCTTCCTTCCGGCTCGGGGAAATGCCGCATCTCGTTTCTGCCAAAACGTTCAAACAGAATCTGACCAGTCAATTAGGTTCAGCCGCTCCAATTCCAAATGCATTTGAGGAATCGGGCATCATTTCGGAAGGAAGCACGACACTGACAGCCAACGCCTGTGCTCAAGCCAACCCGCAACGGCAATGGGGACTGGCTATTCCACACTCATTCGTTTGTATTGTATTCAGCAATCTTTCCCGGTGGTATCTGGACAAAAATCCAAACGATGGACAGTGGATGCTCAGGAAAGAAATCCCATATGGAACCCAACCCGGGCAGACTGTCTGGGGTCTCAAACAAGTGCGGCTTCGACCGCCACCCCCTGCGCCCGGTCCAAATGGCATCGGCGGTAAGATGGACGGTTACGCCTCACTGGGTAATGAATACAAAAATGCGGACGCCTGGGATGTTTTCAACGCGTTGCCTGGAGATCACCAGGCGCCTCTAAACAGACTCGTACAGAGGGTTAAGGAAATAGACCCTAACTTCACCCTTCAGAAGATGCAGAGTCTCATGCAAAGCGTCACCATACCTGTAACCGACAGGCCTTCGACGCGGCTCATTATCTATCCCAAATACAACGGGCCAAACTGTACCGAGCCCACCATGCAGATTGCCGTAGTGGGCTCGGGTGAGCTACCGGGCTGGATTCAAATGCCAATCTATTTCGACGGACAACAAAAAACAGTTTTGACTGAAAATCCGATGCAAGATGCGCCCAATACATGCTGGGATAACGTGGTCGGCGGAACCAGCCCCAGTTGTTACCATCACACCGAATACACAGGCAACGTGATCTGGGCACCAGGTACAGGCTTATATCAGTGCCTGGGCGAACTGAGAGTCGCTCGCGTCACCAACATCTATTTCACCAGCGACGCTGGTTAGTCAGATTCCGACTGGGAAGAACAGTCTCAGATCACTCCGGGCTTCGGATGACGAAAAGCGGTCATTCACGGTAACAGAGTTGCTTCAAATTGTCCGCAAAACAAGCGCTCCAAATTATTCTAAAGTGCAAAATTCCTTTCCTGCGCTATGATAAACGCGGGTTTGGACACTCGATATATACGATTGGGGCATGACCCCAAATATGGTGAATGCTCGAAAGTTTAGATATACGCGAATTCGCGCTCATAGAGAACGTCAGGGTGGAATGGACTCCTGGCTTGAACATTCTCACCGGTGAAACCGGCGCGGGAAAATCGATCATCATCGATGCACTGAATGCGGTGCTAGGGGGAAAAGCGGGAGCGAGCTTTATTCGCACCGGCGCAGAGAAAGCCTCGATTGAGGCATCTTTCAAAACTAATCCGCTCATTGCAGCCTGGCTGAAAAAGCAAGAGTTAATCGACGAAGAGCTGTCTACACTTGTCGTCAGCCGCGAAATTACAAAGTCCGGCTCCCGCATACGCATCAACGGAACACTCGTCAACAGCGCGATAGTGCAAGAATTATCACAGTTACTTTTGACAATTCATGCGCAGCACGAAGCACGCACATTAATGTCTCCACAGTCACAGCTGGAGATGCTCGACAGCCTGGGCGATCAACCGCACCGAAAATTGTTGGAAAAAGTGCGCACCCTCTGGTCGAGACGCAAAGAGCTGGTTGCGCAAATAAAAGAACTTGACACGACTGAAGATGAACGATTGCGCCGATTGGATTTCATCCGCTTTCAACTGACTGAGTTGAACGAAGCACAGTTAACTGATGCCGACGAAGATGAGGAGCTGAGCAAGCAAAAGAAAGTGCTGGCCAACGTAGCACAGCTCTCCAGCGCCGCCGCTCTCGCTTACGAAGTTTTGATGGGTGGCGAAAGTTCCGACAGCTCAACAATTGATATGTTGCAAACCTCTCTGGCTGAAGTTGAACGAGGCGCCCGTCTGGATCAGGAGCTGAATGAACCGGCCGATCTGCTCAAGCAAAGCCTGGCAAACATTGAAGAAGCGGCTCGCCACCTGCGCCGCTACGGTGCGGGGCTCGACACCGACCCCGAAGCACTTTCCAATGTAGAAGCCAGGCTGGCTGTGCTCGCTTCAATAAAGAGAAAGTATGGTCCTGAACTGACAGACGCAATCGCCAATCAAGCCAGATTAGCGGAAGAAGTAGACAAACTGGAAAACGCTCAGACCGCTACGGAAGGCTTGCAGGAAGAGCTGGCAGCTCTGGATGCAGCCTTAAACGAGAGCGCCTCAGAACTCTCCAACAAACGTCAGAAGCTGGGCAAAAAACTGAGCGAACAGGTGCTTTCCGAACTGATTGACCTGGGCATGGAACGATGCAAATTTGAAATCAAGTTCGACGCGACACCCGAAGTAACCTCGACAGGCGCAGATCGCGCCGAATTTCTGATTGCCCCCAACCCCGGTCAGCCCCTTCTGCCATTAGCAAAAATCGCCTCGGGTGGAGAACTGTCACGGGTTATGCTGGCGGTCAAATCTATTTTTGCCAGTGCTGACGGCGTTTCAACCGTTATCTTCGATGAAATCGACACCGGGCTGAGCGGACGAGTGCTGCAAGCGATGCGGGATAAGCTAGCCAGGCTGGCAAAATCTCACCAGATTCTGTGCATCACCCATCAACCGATCATCGCCTCAGTGGCCGACAACCATATAGAAGTCCAGAAGGAACATTCTAAAGATCTGACGAAGGTTTACGCGCGGCAACTCGACGCGGACCAGAGATTGCGATCGCTCGCATCCATGGCCAGTGGGCAAGAAGACGCAGAAGTGGCTTTAAATTTCGCGCGCTCTCTAATGGAACAAGCCAACCACCTGCGCGCCTGACAACTACCGCAAATTGGCGCCTGATGGGCACTTCGTAACGAAGTTTAAGCTCAAAGCTGCGCCCGAAAAGTCTGTGCAAGCCCGCATGCTAACATTTTAGTTTGCCAACACGGTGGGGCGTCGCCAAGTGGTAAGGCACCTGGTTTTGATCCAGGCATCCATAGGTTCGAATCCTGTCGCCCCAGCGCATGTTTGCCGCTAAAAGAAGTCAGTATCTACACAGTTCCAGAAGGTTATTGAATCATGGAGAAAATCAGGTTAGCCGTTCAAGCTCGCGAAGACAAAACCCCGCGCGCACTCCGACGTGACGGCCTCGTCCCAGCGACCTTGTATGGACCCGGACAAGATTCTGAAAGCGTACAGGTCGATGCCAAAGAATTCAGCCGCCTGCCGGCAGCTGCTTACAGCCACATGATCGAACTTGATTTCGGTACCAAGCAGAAAGTCAACGCAGTTATCAGACACGTACAACGTCGCAATATCAATCACAATTTGATGCATGTCGAGTTCTACAGAGTCAGACTGGACCGCAAACTGACTTTGAGCGTTCCTCTCAAATTTGTGGGCACATCTCAAGCTGTGATCAAAGGCGGACAACTGCAAGAAAACTTCCAGGAAGCCGAAATCGAATCATTGCCTGGCGACATTCCTGATTTCCTGGAAGTAGATCTTTCAATGATCACCGAAATCGAAGGTGCCATCCACTTCTCAGACCTCAAGGTCGCCGACACCATCAAAATCTTGAATCCAGCCGATGAAATTATCGCTAAAGTTGTTGCACCGCGCGCGGTAGCAGAAGGCGGAGCACCTGCAGCAGGAGCCGAAGCGGCACCAGCAGCAGCGGAAGCTCCTGCTCAAGCAGAATAGTCAACAACGGCTGCAAGTTTCTCTGCCATGATTTGTACTTGTCAGTTGATCTGCAAATCATGGTGCTTTAGTCTGGCACGTCACAACATTTAAGCATGCACGTATATGCAGGCGCCCGTCTGCATGGTATGACATAGGTAGGCCTGTCGCTCGCAGGAGATCTCGGTGTCGTATCAAACTCGTTCGCTCAACTTCAGAAAGAGACGTCGCCAGTCAGGCTCCTCCCTGGCCGAATTCGCTCCGGTACTCTTTGTCTTTCTCTTCTTTGCTCTATTCCCACTACTTGACTTGATGGCAGTAGCTGTGGGAACAGCTTCAATTTCTCTGGCAGCTCGGCAGGGCGCGGCGGCAGCTGCAGCCTCGGCTGATTATGGGTCCGGGCTGACAGCCATGGAACGCGATGTCAACCAAGTGCGCAATTCCGGGTTCGGTCACTTCCTCAACCTCAGACCAATTGCAGGGTCAAATGGTTGTGGAGCTGATCTCTGGATCGAAAAAACAGATGTAAGTAGCCCAACATCAATTCAGTTTTGTGGACCAAACAGCAAAGCTCCGCCGCCAATCGACTCAAATGCATTCATCTACGAATACTCTTGCGTCGCCAGCTTTCAGGTAGGACCACTGTGCAACTTGAGCGCAGTGCCCTTTATCGGCAGCGTTCCCGGGCTTGGACCGCCTGCTTCGATCAGATACACAGCCATGGCTGCTGTTGAATATCCAAATGGACTTTCTTCGGGCGCACCGGCGACAGGTTCGTGGGGCGGCCCACCTCCTTAACCGCCTCTATCAGCTTTCTATTTGACACCGTCTGCGGTGCCTGTTAGTTGACTGCCTGGCTCAGGAGTGCGCATAGGCTCACCCGACGCCATCTCTTTCGCTCTCTCTGAGATAGCTGGATTGCCGCCGGTTGTTGCCGGTTGCTGCAATTTTTCGCTCTTCTCACCGATCGGCAAACGCACAGTGAAAGTTGAACCCTTGTTCAATTCACTCTCAAGCTCTATCGTTCCTTTATGGGCTTTGATAATGGTCAGGGCAATGGCCAGTCCCAACCCGGTACCTCCGCCATACAAGCGGCTTCTGGTGCGCGATCTTTCGACGCGGTAAAAGCGATTGAAAATGCGCTGCTGATCAGCGGGAGCGATACCAATACCGGTATCAATGACACGAATGATGGCCTGTCCGTTCGTTGACCGCAGAGTCACAGTCACTTTGCCGCCGGCCTGCGTTGCTTTAATAGCGTTGTTAGTCAAGTTCAAGAACACCTGCTTGAGCTTGTCACCATCTGCAAATACGTAAATTGGCGACTGTGACAGAATGAATTGAACCTCAATCTGCTCGGGCGCAATCACAGTAACAGTATCTTCGACACTGCCAAGCACATCGCGCATATCGACGATTTCTTGCTGATTGATGACAGCCTGTCCGGCATCGGCTCGAGCCAACTGCAACAGGTCTGAGACAAGTCGAATCAGTCTTCCAGACTCGTCCGAGATGGTTTGCAGAGCCTCTCCGAGCAAGTTGGCGTCGATATTCGATCCTCGGCGCAAAAGCAGCTTGGTGTAGCCCTGAATCGATGTAAGGGGAGTTCTCAGCTCATGACTGGCATCTGCAACGAACTGACACTGAATGTTCAAACTCTCTTCCAGTCGGTTTAACAGACGATTGAAAGACTTGCGCAGCTCGGATGTCTCAGTCGGTTCGTTCGGGTCTGTATCCAGACGCTGACGAATATCCATGTTGACGAGCTTTTCAGTGGCCTGCAAGAGCTGATTGATAGGCTGAAGCATCACTCCAGCCAGAAGCCAGTTGACGAGAAAGAGGACAGGTAGGAGCGGAATGTAAAAGAACGCCTCGAAGATATTGCCAGACATGCCGCCCAGGGCGTTGGCAACGATAATGTGACAAATAGCGATAGGGATAATGCCGGAAATCGACATAACAAGCGCCATTCGCGCTCTCATCGACTTCCACCACTCGTGCTTACCCATTGTTCCTACCGAACCTTCAATCGGAATGCCAGCTCGCGCTTCAGCGGCCAGGTATATCCGCTGGACCGCCAGTTTAGCAATAAGAGTAGTATTTTACATCTGAAAACCCGCTTTTCGACGCTTTTCAAGAAGAAGGGCAGAATTTTAATTGGCACCACGAAGTTCCAGATCATCTGGTCCGGGCAATTGGCACCACGACGTGCCCGATCAATGGCTCCACTTAATTGGCACCACCAACGGTGCGCGTGGCATCGGCTTACTTGCTTAATAGCGTGGAAAGCCAGGCATCATGATTCTTTCCATTAGTGACGATACAACTGCCAGTGTAAATTGATTGACCGCCGCTGAGATCGGAATACTTTCCGCCACACTCCTCAATGAGGATCTTCATCGGCGCAAGATCCCAGGGTTTCACACCAATTTCGACGTGCGCTTCTGCCTTGCCCTCGAATACATAGGCGAATCCAAGGTAGTCACCAAAGCCTCGCTGGCGAGCCGTACTCTCGATCAATTTTGTAAACCCTGGCCAATAACCTTCAGCGAGAATGCGATTAGCGCCGCCGAAAGAAAATTGCGATTGAGCAAACTCTTTGTTGTCCGAAACTTTCAGACGCATACCGTTTTTGAAGGCGCCGCGCCCCTTTTCTGCCCAGTACATGTCGTTCATACCGGGTGCCGATACGACACCAAGAACCACCTCTCCATCAATTTCAAGAGCAAGTAGCGTGGCAAAAAAGGGGATGCCGCGGGCAAACCCATAAGTGCCGTCAATAGGATCAACAATCCATTTACGTTTTTTACCATCGGTCGGTGCACCCGCCGACTCCCCCTCTTCTTCACCAAGAATGGCGTCATTGGGAAACCTTGATGCAATCGCCTGGCGGATGATGCGCTCGCACTCCTTGTCAGCCGCCGTTACAGGACTGCCGTCATCCTTTTCGGTAGTAGCGATACCTTCGATGAAGCATGGCAGAGCGACCCGAGAAGCCTGCTCGCATATGTCAAGCGCAAAAACCAGCTCGGCGCTGAAGGCGTCAAGCAGCGGCAACGGGCCACTTTCTCTTTCCATTTTTCACATCCTTACATGCAAATGTGGTTGTTCCGAATTCATGACGCAAAAGGAACTCCCGCGACAGATGTCTCGGGAGCTCCTAAGTAGATCATGGTCATCAGAATAGAGCCAGTGAAGGCGACTACTTGTTGTTTAGAACAAGTACTCGTAAATGCCGCGGAGACCGCGTCCAACACCAACCACAATGTCTCTACCGTCAATAAATGTGCCCTTGACCAAACGCTCATAAAGGAAACCTTTCTGGCGTTCAGCATAAGCGAGGCGCATGTCTTGTTCGATGTTTTTATCTTCGACCAACTTCATGCGTGCTTCGAGTGAATCGACGCGCGCTTTGAGCGCATTCAATTCGCCTCTGAACTCATCCAACAAAGCTGCGAACTTTTCCAAGTCTGCTTTATCTGCTTTGGTAGCGAGTCTTTCAGTAATACACTGCTCGTATTTGTATAGAGCAGCTGCTAGTTCAAAACGTGTTGCGGATTTTTGTCCGCGGAATGTTCTGTCCGGATAACCCACGAGAACGTGGCACGGATTGTTTACAAGCTCCTTGAGAGCATTGTAGGCCCATTCGTTTCCTACAACGTCTGTCAACTCACTCACGTTGGTAGCGCCTTGTGCGCTAGCCGGAGCTACGTTGATCAAGGTGCTAGCACTTACGGCAACTAGTCCAGTAAGTAACGCTGCAAACCCCTTTTTCATCTTAGTAATCACTCCCTTGCAATGACCCGATCTAACGTCCGCCATCATAGCCTAAATGTTCCATAGCAACGTAGACTTAAAACCCCCATTTTTGTTCCGACAAAAAACAAGTCACTAAAAGGCGCATGTACAGCTGCAAAACGGATTCTTAAATAACGTTAACATTTTAACATTTGGTCGCCCAAAATATATCTTTTGTCGATCCCCGAAAGACCGTTCCCTACTCGCTTCATGGCAACCGGCTTATCAAGAACTCAGCCCCGCGAGTGACATGTGTAATTATCAGACGTGTGACGAATAGTCTAAATTGAGTGCGTCAAATTCAAGCCACCAAAAGTAGTGCAGTTGCCTGCATAACGCCGTTCAAAGGTATCGAATATGGTGCCCAAGAGGAGCGCTTCAAACCGCCTCATGACAACATCGACTACAGATACATTTCCTCAACCTGTCTTATGTAAATCCGCAAAATGCAGCAAGGTACAGCCACACACAGGCAATTTCCTGGCAACGAGAGATGTAAAACCGGAATGTGCCCAGAAGCAACCCGGCAGACTGACCAGGAACCTACAACCAGTCAAGTTGGCTCTTTGCATGCGACAATGAGTACAACGAGGAAGGAAATATATGGATCTAAGAATCGCTCATCTTTACGCTCATTTTCTGAATATCTACGGTGATCGTGGAAATATCATCACGATGGTCCAGAGGGCGAGATGGCGTGGCATTAACGCCACAGTTCAGCCAATCGGGCTGGGTGAAAAAATCGACCCTGATTATTTCGATTTCTATTTCATCGGCGGCGGACAAGACAAACAACAACAGACCATAGCCGAAGACCTTGTACAGCGCTCTGCCGAACTTCACAAAGCTGTAGAGTCCGGCGCAGTGATTCTATCTATATGCGGGGGTTACCAACTTCTGGGCCATTATTATCAGCCCCACGAAGGTCCGCAACTGAAAGGCATCTCGCTGCTGGATGCTCACACCGTTGCTGGCAATCGACGCATGATAGGCAATGTTGTCGTCAAGCGCGAAGATGGCTCAACTCTAGTCGGTTTCGAAAATCATAGCGGCAAAACTTTTTTGGGATCGGACTTGAAACCGTTAGGCAAAGCCACGACAGGCAATGGCAACAATGGCGATGATCTGTACGAAGGTGCCGCCCACGGCACTGTATATGGTACCTACTTGCATGGTTCAATTTTGCCGAAAAATCCACATTTTGCTGACGAGCTTTTGACTAAAGCTCTTGCAAGAAGACATGGTGCCGTGGCACTCAGCCCGCTCAATGACGCTACTGAAGATGCTGCTCACAAACGTGCACTGACCCTGCCGGCTTAATCACCCAGGTTGTCTAGGAGGCTTTCTTCTCCGAATCTTTTTTAGCTGAATCGTTTTTCTGTGTAAATGAAGGCGACTCCGCCCCTCCACTTTCCAAATGGAAAGCCGGCTCGCCCAGATCTTCGTTAGCTGGACCATCTATTACCTTTCCATTCATATCAAAACGCGAACCGTGAACAGGGCAATCCCAGCTCTTTTCAAGAGAATTCCAGGAAACAATACCGCCCATATGCGGACAAACTGCAGATCGCTCGCAGAGGTTGCCATGCTCATCGCGGCAGACTGCCACTCTCTGTCCGTTACGAGTAATCACCGCCCCTTCACCAGGATGAATCTGAGTCACCGAAGTGACATCAGACTTAGTCAGGTAATCAATAAATTGAACAGCAGCATTGATATTTTCTCTGATCGTCTCGATCGGGCTGCTAAGCGGAACTCGGCCGGGGCTGAATATTTCGGCAGCAGAATTTTCTCGACCACAAATTTCATCAGTCAAAAGAATTCCGGCAAGTCCTGCAAAACTCATGCCCACGCCCGAGGCTCCGGTGGCGATGTAAATGCTTCTGGAACCTGGTTGCTTACCAACAAAACCAATGCCGTCGAACGGTTCATACACTTGGCCTGACCATTTATAGTCTATTGATCTGAAATTCCCGCACCAGGTCCTGGTCCATTCCTCCAGTCGCGCAAAACGCTCAGCGCCGTCATCGGCTTGCCCGGTCTTATGGTCTTCTCCGCCAACGATGAGGAGTTCGTATTCGAGATCATCTTCGATTGGTTGAGTACGTACATAGTGATAAGGATCGGCTGTGTCCCAGAAGAGTCCTTTAGGAATAGCTCCAAGCGGCACCCTACCTGCGATTGCGTAAGTTCTATAAGCAGCTTGTTTGAGATTGATGCCAAGCCCGAGAATCGGCGAATTGGTAGCAATTATCACAGCATCTGCCGTAACTGCAACGTTTTCATGATTTGTTCTCTTGACGATAACCCTGTCACCGTCGTCAATACCACCAATATGAGTGTTGGCGTAAATTTCTACATTGCGATCGAGACACGCATCAATAAGTCCATCCAAAAATTTCAGCACATGAAATCGGTACTGATTGGGAAAACACAACGCAGGCGTCTTTTCTTTGCGTGATAGTGGACAATCAACCAACTGCACATTGGCAAATCCAACCTCAGAAACAGCACGCAGTTCCTGCTCCAGTTCAGACAGACGACTATCGGGAGAAAGAAACAGATAACCATCGAGCTTTTCAAAATCGCAGTCAATTTTTTCTTGCCTGATGATGCCGGCAATCTGATCGAGCCCGGCGCGAAAGGCGTGAAATACAGACTTTGCACCCTCCACCCCGTGCTTAGAAATGATTTCGTGATACCTCGTGTCAAGCACATCTGTCACGTGCGCTGAAGTGCGATTTGTTTCACCAGCGCCAGGCGGCCCGTCATCGACGACGATAACGCGCTTCCCTTCGGATGCCAACAAATAGGCGGACATGAAACCGGTGATGCCGCCCCCGACAATGCAAACATCGCAGGTTTTGGCCTCGGTCAAAGTCGGGAATTTCGGCAATTCGACTTGATCTGACCACAGGGATGAAGTGTGCTCCGTCTCTTGATTCATGCCGTTTCTCCTTCTTTGCCTTGAGATCAGTCAGTCAGCTCGGCTGCAAACTATCCTCGGATTAGATGGATACTGGGCTTCTTTAGTTCCGCTGCCGTTGTATTTTTATTTGCAAAATCTTGACAACATGCTATAGTTTGGGCACTTACTAGATTAATCACCTGACGCTTCTTGCCCAATTGTTCACCCTCTCGACTACAATCGAAGTAGAGTGAATGTTCAGGATAAGCAAACTGTATGAAAAAACTGGCTTTTGCATCAACACTTGGTTGCCTGATGAGCTTTTGCGCTTCAGGTGTGCTCGCTCAAACTTATAACGCCAATGGCGTCGACTCCCGCATCATTTACGGCGGCAACGGGCTGGCAGCCCCTTCCGGCTCTTACATAGGGGGCGGCACGATGAGCGCCTCCGCTCGCGGACTGAGCCAGAACGGACCGCAAGCCAACCCCGGTCTGCCAAGAGTGCCCTGGGGAGCCAATATCGGCACCGCCGGCGACAATCAATATACAGAAAACAGGATCGGTGCCCAGCAGCCGGTGCAGCAGCAAAGACGGGGAGGCGGTGGAGGCAATTTCACAGCCCCAAGCCTGCCCAGTTCGAAATGGGGCGCCAATATCGGAACGGCTGGGGACGGCATCCGCAGCGACATGAACCCCGGATACTACAGAAACAATCAAAACAACCAGCAATTCATTCAAAATCAAATTCAATTGCAGCAGCGTTATCAACCACCGTCTCAAATTCAGCAAATCATTCAGAGCAGCGGCGGCGGACCGTTGCGGTATGAAGGCGCCGGTTCCGGACACGTAAATTACTGATCGTGACTCGTTAGTGCTAAGGACTTTCCGACCAGGGAAGAACTTTAAGCTGCAGATAGCGTGCACCATAGGCAATGGCATCATCAATTTTCTCGCTCGAAGTGATTTGGCGAACGATAGGCACAGGACTTCTGCATGAACGGATGCTAAACTAGCAGGTCAGTCAGGCTACGCCCGCGCGGGGCGATTCACAAAGAGGACGACGTCTTGAAAAAGATTGTGGTATTAGGCGGCGCTGGCGCCATGGGGCAAATTATCGTTCGAGATCTCGCGGAATCAACAGATGTTGACAGCGTCGTCATCGCAGACTTTAACCTGAACGCAGCCGAAAAACTCAAGTCAGAAGTGGGCAGCCCAAAGGTCAGCGCCGTATTCGCCGATTTGACAAAGCACAACGATCTCGTCACTCTCTTGACTGGCTCAACTGTGGTGATCAACTCGACACCGTATTACTTCAACACCGCAGTGATGGAAGCAGCTGCCCAGGCAGGCTGCAACTACATGGATCTGGGTGGATTGTTCCATGTGAGCAAAGAACAACAACAACTGAACGATAAATTCAAACAGCTGAATTTACTGGCAATACTGGGAATGGGCGCAGCTCCCGGCATGACCAATGTGATGGCCGCGGAAGGCGCAGAGGAGCTTGATCGCGTTGATTCGATAGACATCTACGTCGGATGCGTAGATTTTGTCAAAACGGATCATCCGCTCGCGCCTCCCTATGCGCTCGACACGATTCTCGACGAATACACGAAACAACCAATGGTCTTCGAGGCGGGCGAGTATCGAGCCATGCCACCAATGTCGGGAGAAGTTACGATTGACTTCCCGCATCCAGTTGGAAAGTCAAAAGCGATTCTGACACTACATTCAGAAGTTCTGACACTGCCGCAAACCTATGCGCCCAAGCAAATAAAGTCCGTCACGTTCAGGCTTGGCTTGCCTACTGAATTTCACGAAAAACTAAAACTGCTTGTTGATTTAGGATTGGGCAGTACGGAAGCAGTGGAAGTGCAAGGCAATCAAATCATTCCACGAAAAGTGCTGGCAAAAATGATTGAGAAATTCCCAGCGCCCTCCCAAACTCCAGACGACTGCGAAGTGGTAAGAGTAGACGTGAAAGGCGCAAGCAAAGGCGTCGATAAGCTGGTTCGGCTGGAAAGTATTATTTACGCGGACAAAAAATGGAAAGTATCTTGCGGAGCATTGGATACGGGAGTACCACCATCCATAGTGGCACAGATGATTGCTCGCGGAGAGATCAAAGAGCACGGGGTATTGGCACCAGAGGTGTGCATCCCTCGCCAGCGATTCTTTGACGAGCTGGCCAAACGCAATATAGTGATTAAGAAAACAATCGCCAACGCAGTTTGCTAACGAACGCAGTTTGCTAACAAACGCAGTTTGCTGAGCGAAAGTTTTGCTAGACGAGAGCGTGCTTCAATTCTTCTATTGTCTTATTGAGACTGGCTGCATCTGAAACATTGAACAGCTTGGCGCTGCGATCTATTTTCTTGACCGTACCGACAAGCACTTTGCCGGGTCCTATCTCTATGAAAGTATCGACGCCTTGACTCAGCATATATTCAACCGTCGGGCACCAGCGCACGGCACTTTCCATCTGCCTGCTCAGTTTCTCTTTAATGGCCGCGGCATCTTTTGATGGTTGTGCGTCGAAGTTTTGCACAACATCACAGCTTGCATTTTTGAACTGCACGGCATTGATTTCGCTGGCGAAGTCAATTGAAGCTGCTGCCATCAAAGGTGAATGGAAGGCACCGCCGACCGGCAGTGGTATCACTTTGCCTCCAGCCGCTTTAGCTTTCTCACCGGCTTTCGCGACTGCATCTGGATTACCTGAGATGACGAGCTGATCGCGCGTGTTGAAGTTAGCAACAATCACGACCGCTTCAGTATCTTTTGCGCCCTCACTTTTCAATTCACTATGAGCCTCATGGCAGCATTTTTCGAGAACGTCTGCAGCAACGCCAAGAACTGCTGACATAGCTCCTTTCGGGCACTCTTCCATAAAACGTGCTCGCTTCTCGACCAGTGTCACCGCTTCATCGACTGTCAGCACATCGGCTGCCACCAGAGCAGTGAACTCGCCCAGACTGTGCCCGGCAACAAAATCAGGCTTGGGTCCGCCCAGACTTTGATAACACTTCCATGCCGCAAGAGAAGCGCTCAAAATAGTCGGCTGCGTATTGATGGTGCGCTTGAGCTCGTCTTCCGGTCCGTCAAAGCATAACTTGCTCAAGGAACGGCCGGACACTTCATCGACTTTATGGAAAAGCTGTCTCGCTTCCTCGAACTGATTCGAAAGATCGAGGCCCATGCCGACACTCTGCGATCCCTGACCAGGAAACAGGCAAGCAATTTTTCCCACTTCATCTCTCCTTCTGTCTCAACGCCAACTAACCAACCTGTCACAACTAATTACTACGAATCTTTCGCATCACCTGATGTGTCCGAATTCTCCAGCTTGATCTCTTCACGCTTGTCTTTTGCAGTCCATTTGACGATCGCCGCGCCCCACGTCAGTCCACCGCCAAAGCCGACGAGGCAGCAAGTGGCAGGCGACTGCACCTGGTTGCGCCGAATCGCTTGCCAGAGTGCCAGTGGAATCGATGCCGCAGACGTGTTGCCCAGCTCGTCGACATTGCTTACAATCTGATCTTTCCGCATATTCAGTCGTTCGGCAGCAGAGTTGATAATGCGCCGATTAGCCTGGTGAGGCACCAGGAAGTCGATGTCTTCGACTCTGATACCAGCTTTGGCAGCTGTTGCCCGCACAGCTTCGGGCACTGCATGAACAGCAAATTCGTAGATCGCCCTGCCGTTCATTTGCAAAAATCTGTCCATCGCTCTGGGTGGAGTTGTTCCAGCATGCGGATATGCTGTTCCAGTATTAGGGATATGCAACAGATGAGAGCCTGTGCCGTCGGCTCGCAGATAAGTAGCCAGCACTTCATTTTCATCGTCTGACGCCTGCATCAGGAACGCGCCGGCACCATCACCAAATAAGATGCACGTGTTGCGGTCTTCCCAATTCAGAAAGCGAGAGTGAACATCCACGCCAATGACAAGCACAGTTTTGAAAGTGCCGGAACCAACAAATTGATGTGCCACTGCAAGAGCATAAATGATGCCTGTACATGCGGCTTCCAGGTCGAAAGCTGCGGCGCGGGGCGCGCCGATTGCCGCTTGAACCACGCAAGCTGTTGACGGATAGAGATTATCTGGCGTCGAAGTGGCCACGATAATCAAATCAATAATGCTGGGATCAATCTGAGCGTAAGCAATAGCGTCTTTGGCAGCCATGATGGCAAGCGATGAAGTCGACTCTTCGCCAGAGGCGATGCGACGCTCGCGAATGCCTGTGCGACTGGCGATCCACTCGTCTGAAGTCTCGATGAACTTCTCCAGATCGGCGTTAGTAACCACAGCGCTCGGGATGCCGGCACCGACGCCTATCAATTTTGCGCCAACCGGCATGCTCACGTTATGCAACCCAGGCTAATGGCAAGACAAGCCGCGCTCAACGCAGAGACTGTCGTTACGTTTAGCGTTGTTTCGATCTTGCGCACCACATCTGCCACCACCATGTCTTTGGCGACACGAATAGCGTTTTTGATGGCAACCGATCGGGAGCCACCATGAGCAATGACACAAACACCTTTGACGCCGACCAGCAAAGCGCCACCGGCTTCGTTGTAGTCGATGCGTTGCTTCAAAGCGATAAGGGCAGGTTTTGCCATAACCGAAGCCAATCTTCCCGGTACGGTGCGCAACAATTCATGGCGCAGCATAACAGTAATCATTTTCGAGATGCCTTCAGCGGTCTTCAAAGCAACGTTTCCGGTGAAACCATCGGTGACGACGACGTTGCATTTCCCCATTGGGAAGTCTCGACCTTCAACGAAGCCAATGAAATTGATATTGGCGTGTTCTTTTAAAAGCTTGTAAGCATCCTGAACTAACTGATTGCCCTTGGTCTCTTCCGTGCCGATATTGAGCAATCCGACAGTAGGCTTGTCAATATTCATCAAGCCTTTTGCGAGAATGGAGCCCATCAAACCAAACTGTAAAAGCTGATTGGGATCGCATTCGACATTCGCGCCCACATCGATGACGATGCAACGATTGGGAGTGCACGTCGGCATCAAGCAAGCGATCGCCGACCGATCTACATTTTTTATGCGCCCCAGCCCGATTTGAGCGGCAACTGCAGCTGCTCCAGTTGAACCCGCCGCAACCATGCCGTCGGCCAGCCCTTCGGCGACTTGCTTGGTAGTGACGACTATGGATGAATCCTTCTTGCGAGTAACCGCTCTGCTGGGCTTTTCATCCATTGCCACGATTTCTGTCGCCGGCACAATGGAGATTTCCAGACCGGCGGTCGAATGCCTCTTCAGTTCAGACTGAATCGCTTCTGGTACGCCGACGAGTTGAATCGCGACACCATATTCTCTTGCAGCAAGCACCGCGCCATGAACTACCTCGCGCGGTGCGTAGTCGCCACCCATGGCGTCCACTGCTATACGAATCATTCCTGACTCCCAAGTGCTGCCAAGCGCCGAGCGCTCAGCTCAATGATTATGTGCCTTGAACTCTTTCTTCACGACGGGCTGGACGACCGGAATAATATCCGCAAGAAGTGCAGACATGATGCGGACGGCAAGTAACACCGCAGTTCGTGCAGTTAGTCAAGGTGGTCAATTCAGCTTTCCAGTGCGCTCTGCGCTGGTGCTGCTTCTGATGTGATGTCTTTTTCTTAGGCTGAGCCATGAGTAGCTGGAATCCTCCATCGGTCCGGAACTGATTATTATCTACGAATTTTCTTTGGAATCTTCATTTGGAAACAGAGTCTTTAAGTTCTTCCAGCGCGGATCTATCGGACGGTCGTCTGTTTTCGACGTCCCGGCGCCAGATTTAGCCGCCGCTTTACCGCCAGAAGCGCCGCCAGTGGCGGGTCCTGGGGTGCCCGGGCACTGCTCACCGCAAAGGCAGTAAGTGGGTGTTGCCAACGTTACAGCTTGATACACAACGTCTGTGATGTCAAGCAGCCCATCGTCAGGGATCGGCTCGACAAAATCGTCATGGAGCAGCTCGCCGTCGTGCTTTTCGTTCTTTTCGAAGTCTCGCCCGAGAAAAGTCGTCTGAACGAAGCGCTCATCAATGTCGATACTCAAACTTTGAAAATATGGATTCAGGCAACGATCACAATTCAATTTGAGAAGCGTCGTGATTTGCCCCTCGACCCGCACGCCAGATGGGCTCCAGATGGCAGAAAGTTCACCCACCGCCGGTTTAATCGCTTGAGTCTCACGCAAATCTTCGCGAAAAACAAAATCGAGCCTGTGGTGCGGCATCCCTTTTAAATCGTCAATCTGGACTTTCACAAAAGCACCTTGGAATCGCCGAAAACGACATTAGAGGCGAATAACGCCTCCCCGCTCAGACAGACCGGTCCTCGCTTCAAACAGGCTGGCAATATCGACTGCGACAGCCGTGCTGCGTGACGATTGCATTACCCGCTGAACTGCACGCTTGACGATGGATAATATACAACACAAGTGCCCATTCGCGCTTGCCAACGATATTTAGAGGAATCAATGCCGCCTGACCCGAGCGACTGTCGCATAATTTCCGCTCGCTGGGTCCTGCCTGTGTCGGGACCGCCTCTCAAAGACGCGGCAGTCGTCATTGAAGGAGACACTATTGTTGACGTGCTGTTCAAAGAAGAACTGAGCTACAAATATCCGCCCCAGTTCCTCGAACAACTCCCTGAAGAGCCGCATGATTACGGCGATGCCATCATATTGCCGGGATTTATCAATCTGCATACGCATCTCGATTATTCCGCGCTGCGCTGCTCAGATGTCGAATCGGGCATGTTCGACTGGATTTGCGGGCTGGTCGAAAGATCTTCCAGGTGGAGCCCGGAGCAATGGCGCAGTTCAGCCGCTTACGGCGCCAGGGAAGCAGCCCTTTCCGGAACTACTTGCATAGTCGACAGTTCATTCAGCGGTCTGTCTGTTCATGCCCTGGCTGACACCGGGTTGCGGGCAGTGGTCGGGCTCGAGCTGTTCGGACTGCGCGATGATGAAGCGAACGCCGTCTGGGGGCACTGGCTGAACCGATACGACACACTCAAAAACACCACAGAATCGCGCTCTCGCGTTGCCACAGCGACAGGAAAAATCAAACTGACAGTCGCCCCACACGCACCATATACGGTGTGCCCGACCTTATGGCTGAAAGCAGCGACCTGGGCGCAAGAAAAGGGTCTGCCGCTTCTGGCGCACCTTTCGGAGTCGCGCCATGAATGTGAATGGATTAAGTCCGAGAACAGGCGGGTCGACGAATATCTGACATTTGTCAAAAGGCTATTCAATCCCGCTCTGCCCTTAAACGACAAAGGCATCCTGGAGGAGTTGAGTCAGATACGCTGGAAGGGTCGAGGTCTCTCGCCAACAAAACATTTGAAAAATTATGGATTGCTGGACAACAACCTCATTGCCGCCCATGCCGTTCACTTAGACGAAGACGATGTCAAATTACTGACTCAGTGCCAGGTGAAAGTGGCGCATTGCCCGCGCAGCAACGCTAAATTGCGAAACGGGCGCGCCGCCATCGAAAAACTGCAGGCAGCTGAGATCGAATTTGCCCTTGGCACTGACGGACTGGCGTCGAACGACGATTTGAACATGCTCAACGAAGCTCGCTTTGCAGTTGATCTTCACCGGGCCGCTAATCCCGAATTGCAGTGGACCTCCGAAAGAATTATTGGAAGCATGACTCGTGATGCAGCCCGAATACTCAACCTCAATCATGAAATCGGCACCATAGAGCCTGACAAGCTGGCCGACATAGCTGTTTTCAAACTTGAGCACAGGACGCATGGAACAGAGAATCCTTACGACCTGCTTGTGCACGGTAAGTCCCGGCTGCAAGATCTGTTCGTGGACGGACGAGCTGTGGTGGTCGGAGGCGAACTGGTCGAAGAATAGGGCTCATAAGAGGCGTTAGAGGTCAGATGAGTGATAAAGTCGCTGCCTCTGCCTCTGCCTCTGCCACGGACCTGCCCCCTGTCAACTGGGGCACCCGTATGGTTGCAGCCCTTAAATTCCTCTATACTGTGGTCTGGGGTTTCAGGCTGTCGGCCCCCGGGAAAGTAGCGAATAGCTATATCTCTGCGAAATTAGGAAGGTTAGATTCAAATGGTGGGGCGCAACGATCATATTTGTAGTGGAAGAACCTGCATGTTTTGTCGGGTTCTAGAAAATTCACCGCACAAAGCCGCACTTGGCAGCAAAGCTTTTATGGACCAGCAAGTTATCGAGCGCGTCAAGGAACTTGAGCAACGCTCTTTGCTCACCAGCACAGAGACGCGCATGTCAAACGTGAAAGGCGAAGAGATTGAAAGACTGGCTTTGCTTGACACTCTAACCGATCTCTACAATTCGCGAACTTTCATCAAAGAAATGAAGGATGAGCTGAAGCGCGCCAAACGCTACAAGCGTCCAGTGGCACTGTGTATGGTGACCATCGACGGATTCAAAGAACTGAGCAGACAGTATGGAGCACTGACCGCCGATGCTGTTTTGAAGGCGATTGGAGGGGTGTTGCGAGGCGCTATCAGAGACGTCGACATTCCAGCTCGATACAGCGCAGATCAATTCGCTATTATATTTCCGGAAACGAACGCCTCGGGCGCCTCTATCGTGGCTGAAAGAATTCGCCAGCGCATCGGCACGCAAACAATCACGCACAACTGGTCCAATGTCAAAGTCACAGCTAGCGTTGGTCTGGCTGCTTTCCCGGCTCATGCTCGCGAACATGATGAACTGCTGATGAGAGGTCTGGAAGCCATGGAAATGGCGGAAAATCGCGGCGGTGACCGCGTCTGCACGGTATAGCACGCAGGGCGGAAAGCGACCCAGCTAGCTAAACATCGCGTAATTCGTCTCAGGGCCATCAGTCACATCGATGCGTTCAGCGCGTTTGACATACTCGGCCAGCATTGCGCTGACAGGCAGCATGACCGCCTCGTAAGCAATCTTCACCAGATAAATGCAGATCATTGTCTTGCCCAGTTCGGATAAAGGCACCACTCCAATAAATCCGATCACATAGAAGAGCAACGTATCCCAAAATTCTCCCACCGTAGTGCAAGAAAGGAAACGCAGATATTGCGCCCCTCCTGACTTTCCGCGCTGGGCGAATTTCATTTTCGAAACGCCCACAGCCGTTATGTATTCGCCGACCAGGTAAGCAAAAACTGTGGCCAGCACAATGCGAGGACCCTGTCCAAGAATCTGATCGTAAGCACCCTGGTTGTGCCAGAAGTCCGCTCCGGGAAGAACTCCCAAGCCCCAGTAAACCAAGGCCGTGAAAATCTGCGCAGCAAGCCCGGCCCAGATAATGCGCCTGGACCGCCTGTATCCGTAAACGTCGGTGAAGATATTACTAAGCACAAATGTAAGCGGCCATATCGTCGTGCGACCACATATGGTGAATGGTCCCATGGCTATGAACTTGGACGAGGCACTGATCGAAAGCACGATCACGCAAATGTATGCAGCAACGATAAAGGTATAAAGCGAGCTAATCGATTCTCTGGCGGGCAAGCAACCATCAGCATCATTGCGACGATTCGCCTGAATGGAACGCTCATCTTTAACTAGTAGGTTCGGCATTGTCAGGTCGCGATCGTGATACTGCACTTATAAATCAACGTTAGCGCATCCCCAGCTCCGGCAGCGCCGCGGACTATAAAGCTTAGTTCACATCACGACCGGACCTTCCCGCACCAGAATCTGCAAACTGTTAACGACAGCAGCAATGGGCATCGGAAGAGTGATCCAGCCAGTGCCAACACCTTATGAGATTGTTTCACCTTGGCAGGGAGCCGGCAGGGCTGCGATAGAATGAAGGCGTTGTTTGTACGGAATTTACTAACCAATGGCAAAAAATCGCTCCGGTCCACTCATCAAAGATTGGAAGCCAATCGCAGTCATCATCGCGCTGGGCTGGTCGCTCGTGACGTTGTTTCACGTCGAACCGGAAAAGACGGTCAACGACTGGATCGCACTGGGCAATCTTCCTTCCAATGAGCTGAGAGCAGAAGTTGACAAGCGAATTCAGGCATTGCCGAACTTCGCGAAAATGAACGAATACGAGAAAGAAGACGCGCAGAAGCGCTTGCTGGATGAGGCACAACTTGCCAACAACATTCAGATTCTTCACAAAGTCAATGGTTATGTTCTTTTCACGAGCCTCAAGCTCGGTCTCGACTTGCGCGGAGGCAGCCAGCTAGTTCTGCAAGCATTGCCGTCGCAGGCAGTGACAGAAATCACGCCCGAAGTGATGAGAGGAGTCGAGACTGTCATCAACAACCGCATCAACAGCCTCGGTGTGTCTGAGACCCTGGTGCAGCGCTCCGGAAAAGATCGACTGATCGTCGAACTTCCCGGCATCAAAGATCCCCAACAAGCAAAAGACAGAATCGGCACCACCGCCCTGCTCGAATTTAAAGAGCTGGAAGTACTGCCGAACGGCTTGATGACCTGGAAAGATGTAGGTCTCACCGGTGCCGATTTCAAACATGCGCAGGCTTCACCGATGGTATCAGGTGGTTTGTGGCGAGTATCTTTCGAGTTCAAACCCGATGGTGCAAAAAAATTCGGCGAGTTGACTTCGCGCCTTGTCGGAAAGCAAATCGGTATCTTCCTCGATGGAGAGCCGACTGATCGTGGTCAAGACGGTAGACCCGTTCCAATCACTGAGTATCGTGGTGTGACGGTGCGTGAACCGATTCTTGGTGGCACCGGCGAAATCACAGGTAACTTCAACAAAGATCAGGCCGTCGACCTTTCAGTGAAATTGAATGCCGGTGCACTGCCTGTACCCGTCAAAATTCTGGAAGAACGTACAGTGGGCGCTACTCTCGGTCAGGACTCGATTCATAAGAGTCTGGTTGCCGGTGGTGTTGGTATCGCCTGCGTCATGGTCTTCATGATCGCTGTCTACGGAGTACCGGGGTTCATTGCCGACACGGCCTTGATTCTCTACACGATTGCCACTCTGGCTATTTTCCAGGCCATCCCCGTCACTCTCACATTGGCTGGTATAGCCGGTTTCATTCTCTCAATCGGGATGGCGGTAGACGCAAACATTCTCATTTTCGAACGAACAAAAGAAGAATTGCGAGCCGGCAAGTCTCTATACGGAGCCATTGAAAACGGCTTCGGAAGAGCATTCAGCTCGATTTTCGACAGTAACGTCAACAGTATGATCGCCTGCGGTGTGATGATGATGTTCGGCACATCAATCGTGAAAGGATTCGCCGTGACACTTGCAATCGGGGTCGCGGTCTCGATGTTCACAGCCATTACCGCAACGAGAGCATTGCTCCACCTGGTACCAAAACAGTGGGGAATGTTCGGTACGAAATTCGATCAGAAGAAAAGCAACGTGAAGGCCAAGGAGGCAGTGTGAAAAAGGGCATCGTAGATTTAGTCAAATACAGATGGATCTGGTTTGGCATCTCCGGAGCGATTTTGCTTCCCGGACTGATTGGCATCGTCATGTGCCTGCAGCAGTTCCATGCTCCTCTGAAGCTGGGCATCGACTTTACCGGCGGTTCCATCCTGCAATATCAATTTGAGAAACCAGCCCCTCTCGAAACGGTTCGCAGTGTGCTTGAGAGCTCAGATCTGGCAGGCTCACAGGTGCAACAAGCAGAAATAGGCGGCAAAGAAGTAGTCGTCATGCGTACACGTGCCCTCGACGATGAAGCAGAAAAACGAAAACTTGACGAAAACTTGAGATCGAAGCTTGGCGACTTCAAGGTGCTTTCAGTCGACAAGGTGAGCGCCACTATTGGACCTGAACTGTTGCAGAGCGGTCTGGTAGCGATGTTGATTACCTTTGGCATGATGGTGGCCTACATTTCATACCGATTTAAATTCGATTACGCCATCTGCGCCATTGTTGCGCTCGTGCACGACGTTCTCGCCCTCTGCGGCATCTTTGCAATTCTCGGCTTGGCCATCGGCACTGAAGTCGACAGCCTCTTTATAAGCGCCATTCTCACCGTCATCGGTTTCTCTGTACATGACACTATCGTTGTCTTCGACCGTATACGAGAGAATGCAAAATATGTCGGCAGCAAAGCAACAGACCCGGTGCGTGGCGACTACAAGAAGACTTTCGGTGATGTCGCCAACGATAGCGTCAACCAGACCCTGGCACGATCCATCTACACGTCTCTGACAGTAATCATCACTCTCACTGCCCTGTACCTGCTAGGCGGCGTCACCACCCGCGATTTCGTGCTGGCGATGCTGATTGGAGTCATCTCGGGAACTTACTCGTCCATTTTCAACGCCAGCTGCCTACTTGTCGTCTGGCGCGAGATGAAGCAAGGACGCAAAGTCAAGACAGCCTGAAATTACTCACACAAACTGACCTTCAAACACCTGTTTCTTTTCCCGTAGTTGTTCTATCCTCTATGTGGGAATATTCAGAGAAGGCGTTTTATCAGCCGGAAGGGATCCCCTTGTAAAGGTAAGCCGACGGATTAAGCAGATGGACGACCAAGAAAAGCACCACACGCCAATCTCAGATGAAGATAAATGGGAGCTTCTCACCCGCCCAGAGAAATTGGGCGAGCTGCTTCTTAAGCACGGCATGATTACCCTGGCTCAGCTCGAAGAATTAATCAAAGAGCAAGAGTCGAGCGGCATGCCCTTCGGCGAGCTGGTGCTCTCCAAAGGCATCATGTCCCGTCAAGATTTACTGACAGCACTGGATTGGCAGCATAAGAGCGACCAGGTGATTATCGACTCGCTTACAGAGCTGATCAACAAACACAAGCGCGACTAAACGATCCCGAGTCGATGCGATGCAAGTCAACGCGATGCAAGCGATTTTCGTTGTCGCTCCAGGTAACTTAGCTAAGCAGAGCTGATCCTATTTTGCTTTACGCTTCGCAGATGACTTTGCGGCCTTAGCGGCGGGTTTCGCAGCGGGCTTAGCGGCCATACGAGTAGGTTTCGCTGGAGCTGCTGCTTTCTTTTTCTTGAGTTTGTATGGACCATCAACAGACATGCGCTTTTCCGCCATAGCCATAACTTTTGAAGCCGGCACCTCCAGGGCTGACGACAGGCGACTCAAGTTTTTTACCGAGATGTTTCGCGAACCACGTTCGAGATCGCCGATGTAAGAGCGATGCAATCCGCTCTTCCTGGCAAGATCACTCTGAGAAATTTCGAGAAACTCGCGTCTCTCTCGAAGAATTAAAGACAAAGCAAATACCAATTGATCGTGCACGGGATGCCCCCCTATAGCCAATTTCGCCACTTCTATCTTTTCACCCAAACAAAATTGTCCCTGTCACCCAACAGGGTGATCTTCTATCCGCAGAATAGTGACTACAAAATCCAGCACACCGGATAAAAGTATCAGAGCATGTATTCACAAAGCTTGCCGCGGATCGCGGGGTCGACCATCTTATCCAACAATGGTCTGAGAAGCGTTGCCCCGTGAGCACTCCGGGAGAGAGCCCAGAGTGCATGTTCCAGCAAAAGGGGATTTTGTTCGCGCTCGACAAAAGCCGACAATTCATTCTCAATCGTTCGCGCACTATTCTCATCGCCTTCCACGACACAACGCTGCAAGCTGTTTCCCAGCACGACAAGCGCATTGCGAACCAGTCCCAAACGTTTCGGTCGGCGCAAGGGACTGGTTGCACCAAAACGCACGGTAAACTCGTTGTCGTCATGTATGCGAAGAATCTGACGGAGATCCAGATAATGCCCACTTCCCGAACCAGGCTGAAACTCTGACCATGGCGCTTCCGGCGGTGATTGATTGTAAGGGCACACGTCCTGGCAAATGTCACATCCAAAAACCCAGCGTCCGAGCGCTGAGCGTAGATGAACGGGAATCTCTCCTTTATTCTCGATTGTCAGATAGGAAATACACAAATTTGCATCGATCTGACCCGCCTCAACAATGGCCCTGGTTGGGCAGGCTTCGCCGCAGCGAAAGCAAGCGCCGCAGGTACCTCTATATGGCTCATCTGCATCAAGTTCGAGATCTGTGAACAGCTCAGCGATGAAATAGTATGAACCGGATAGCTTCGGCCCAATAATCATCGTGTTTTTGCCGGAGAACCCGAGCCCGTGCCGTGCTGCATATGCTTGTTCGTAGAGGGCAACATCATCGGTAAAGGGCTTTCCAATCAAAGGGCGCCCTATCTCAGCTTCGATTCGTGACTTCAGCTCTCGCAGACGAGCCCTGATCACGGGATGGTAGTCAAGCCCGACTGCGTATCTGGCTACTCGTCCGTAACAGGGACCAGGGTCGGGCGGCAACTGTGTAAAGTAACTCACCGAAACGATGATTGCGGAACGACTGTTTGGATAAAGAAGTTGCGGCGATGTTCTAAAATGAGGATTGCGTTTCAAGTACTCCATGCCGGCGGCATATCCCTGTGCAAGCCAATGCTCGTACTGCTTGCGTTCCGCATCCATCGGTTCAATCGAACCAATCACAGTGCGGTGAAAGCCTAACGATTGAGCGACTTCGAAAATTTTCTGCTTCATACCCATTCGCCCAGTTTAAACCAATCAGGAATGTTTCACGGTGTCTGATCTTTCAACCAAAGCAACTGAAGAATCCTTCCGCCTCGAAGACTTCGAATATGATTTGCCGTTCGAATTAATAGCCCAGGAACCGCTGCGCGAAAGAGCCAGTTCCCGGCTGCTTCACTTAAACAAGTCGACGGGCGAAACTGAACATAAGACGTTTGCCGACCTCAGCGATTTTCTGAAGGCTGGTGATGTGTTGATTTTGAACAACACTAAAGTTTTGCCTGCTCGCGTGATTGCGAAGCGCCAGAGTGGTGGCACAATTAAATTACTCTTGCTGAAACAATCGGGCAGCTCACCTCGCCAATGGGAAGCGATGGTCACCCCGATCAAACGCCTCAAACCGGGTGAGAAGCTTAGCGTTGCCAGCGACAAAGGCAAAGAGTTCCAAATCACAGTTGCCGATATCGACGTTGGATTCGACGGATTTAAGCGTCTGATTGTAGATCTGGGTGAACCAGACAACGCCTGGCAGTTATTGAACCAAGCCGGATACGCGCCTCTGCCACCCTACATTCTGCGCAACTATGAAAAGGCAACGGCAGATCCAAACGAATCACATTCAAGAGAAACGGACTTGAATCGTTATCAAACCGTGTTCGCACAAGAACCAGGGGCGGTGGCAGCGCCGACTGCCGGACTGCACTTCACAGAGGCGCTCCTGGAGCGACTTAAGAGCCAGGGAGTGCTGGTTCATTACTTGACTCTGCACGTCGGTGCGGGCACATTCAAACCGATCAATAATTCACTGGAAGAACACAAAATAGAACCGGAACGATTCTCGATTTCGGCAGAAACGGCCGCTGCCATAAATCTGGCGAAGTCCGAGATGCGGCGCGTTATCGCCGTCGGAACCACATCTCTGAGAGCCCTCGAAACAGCCGGTGCACACGGCACAATTGAACCTATAGAAGATGGCGTCACTCATTTATTTGTCAAACCTGGGTACGAGTTCAAGATAGTCGATGCAATGATCACAAACTTCCACCTCAGCAAGTCCAGCTTGCTGGTTTTAGTGAGCGCCTTTGCCGGTCGCGATAAAATTCTCAAGGCATACAATGAAGCTATCGAACGGCGCTATCGCTTCTACAGTTACGGCGATGCGATGCTGATTCTCTAAGAAAATGACTGTTTCAGGTCGACTCTGCCAGGATATCAACGCAGACGCCATTACCACCTTTAGCCATGACGATTTCGGCAGCGATTTCCGCCTGAGCGATGATTTCTTCCAGCCCCTGGGCATCCGGAAATTGGCAAATGCCGATGCTCGCCGAAAGCTTGATTCTGTTCCATTGAGCCATAACGCTCTGGTCCTGAAACTTAGCGCGAATCCTCTCAGCCAGTATGCCGGCGCCCTCGATTGGGGTTTCAGGCAAAATCAGCAAGAAACGGTCCTCGCCGTAACGACCAACCATGTCTACGTCAGCCCGACAAGCCCGAATCAATGTCTCAGCGGCGCTGTTAACAACGCTCTCGCGTGCCAGCACGCCGTACTGGTAAAAGATATCAGCATAGCCGTCTATGACGACGACACACACCGAAAGAGCGCGCTTATATCGGCGAGCGCGGGTCAGCTCGCGACGCAGAGAACGCAGCATATAGCGGAAGTTGAAGGTGGGGGTATCCTGATCGAAGAAAGCCCGGCGATCGATTTCCTCTTCGGTCAGATCTTCGTGTTGAACCTGCGGCTGGGAAAAAATATTCGGCTTTCCAGGATTACGAATCAAGTCGAGAGCTTCTGCTTCGTTGATGTTTAATCCGACCTTATTGCGTACATCCGACACTCGTCGATGAAATAAGTTGTCTCTGCCGACAAAATCTTCGTCGTCTTTTGGCATTTTTCTGCCCTACTCCAGTGCCGACCCGCCTTCGTCTGGTCGACTTCAATCAAGTCCCAGCGCCTAGCTTAAGCGATCTTCGCTAAAACTAAAAGCCTCAAGGCATCTTTTCTTCTAAATATGCACCAAGAAAATCGAGAAGTTCGGTCAAGTCGAGTTCTGACTCCTCGGCGTCATGCTCCGGATCGCCCGCCCTGGACGCCACCGTGTGGGTTCCGGCGGCAGACTCCACAATTAATTTCCAGCTCACCAGATTGCCGGCTCGCTCCACAAATCCGTTACGAACTGAAAGGATGCCGCTCAGTTCGACCAGCTCGCGCAGCTTTTCCGCCTCGTCTCGGGGCATCTTATCGACATCCAATTCGCAGCCCTTGAACTGGGGCACGATGCCGCGCGTGATTTTCATAAAATAATTCAGCCTGAGAACATCTCCAACATGCTCATTCTCAAAAGACTGGGGATCGATCAGGTACAGTCGCACCATATTCAGTGCCTCACTGGCGGAGCGATAGCGCACTTCTTCCCGGCTGTATTTGCTGCTGAAACGAACTTCCTTGCAGGCGAGAAATCCTTTTGCTGCCAGCCCGAAATAAACTAAGCCGACCGGCTTGTCATCTGTTCCACCATCTGGTCCGGCGATACCTGTGACGCTGACTCCGATGTCAGCCTGGGAGAACTTCATCACCCCGAGAGCCATGGCTTTGGCGCACTGAGGGCTGACTGCGCCGTACTCTTTCAATATCGATTCTGAGACGCCGAGAATTTTATGTTTGGCTTGATTTGAGTATGTGACGACGTTTAAGGTGGTGTACAGAGAGCTGCCTGGCACATCTGTCAGTCTCTTGCTTACATAGCCGCCAGTGCACGATTCGGCAGTCGACAGAGTCATCTCACGCTGCGTCAGGTACTTGCCGACGACTGATTCCAGAGTTTCTTTGTCTGTGCCATAACAAAGATTGCCACTGTTCTTCGTGATTTCCTCAATAACCGGAGCGGCAATTTTTTTGGCATCGTCTATGGTGGCAGCTTTGGCTGCAACCCGCAACCGACATTCTCCAAGACCAGCATAGGGTGCCACTGATGGATTGGCGTTACTAAGAAGATGTGCATATTTTTCAGCCAGGGCTGATTCGCCGATACCGTAATGCTTCAACTCGCACGACCAGAGTGTGCCCTCAACAAAATTCGCCTGCAGATATGGGCGCGCCGTCTCAGCCCACATAGCCTTCATCTCGGAAGGCACACCCGGGAAAGTAAGAATTGTGCGTGGTCTGGAGGGATCGACTATTTCTGCTTTGCGCAAGTCAGACTCAGAGACCTTCCAGACAATTCCCGGTGCGGTTCCTCTCGGGTTGGGCAGCCAGTTCGCGCCCACAGGCAGAAGAGCCTGTTTGTTGTTTGACTCAGGCATGGCAAAATTGCGCGCCGCAAAGAGCTTTTGAATATGTGCCAGCACCGCTTCGTCGAGCACCATCTCAGCGCCGAAAAAATCGGCTATTGATTCAGTGGTCAGATCATCAGGTGTTGGACCGAGTCCGCCAGTTGTAATGACTATATCGGCGCGGTTCAGCGCAGCGCGCAGAATTGAATGGATACGCTCCTTGTTGTCGCCAACAGTGGTGCGGAAAAAGCAGTTGATGCCAAGCTGAGCAAGCTCGATCGCGAGAAACTGGGCGTTCGTATCGAGTACGTCTCCAAGCAGGAGTTCCGTACCGATTGACAATGTTTCTGCTGTAGCCATAAAGTCCTAACTCAGTCGTTCAGCCTGATTGCTGCACAGACCGCCCTCGGAATCGTTTGTACGTTGAATACCCAATCCGTTTGTGCGCCGATACACTTCTGCTCGTCATGACGCAAAGTCCGAACAGCGTGACGCACGGGGCGTCGAGCTAACTGATGAAAATGGGAGCTGGATTCGGAATTTGCTCGGGCAAAATCATGCCGTGCCCATGTCCACCACCACCGGCTGGAGCGGTTGCGTCGTCAACCTTGTACGAGAAGCAGGCCCAGAGACCAATCATACCGACCGTGATTGTGAAGCAGACGAAAAAGAAGATCAGCCAGGTCTGGCTGGGATCCTTGTGGGTGGGTGCGCTCATGCGTCTAGCTCCTTATGACAACCTTACTCAATCAACCTGCTCAAAATCCTTTCAGAGAATTTAGCAGGTTCATCGTCACTTGTTGATTGTACGCGTGGTCCCGAACTGGATATGAGTAAATAAGAATGTTTTTTGCGGCTTTGTTAAGGCCAATTGTGGCCACGAACCCATCACCCTTGTGGTTGGTTGACAAGTCAGTAAACTCACCCAGCAAATAGTTCATCTGTTGACCGAGCAGGGGTATGGTGCCATTTGATTTCACTTCATGAAACTTGGCAGCCAGATAAGTGGTGTTGATTCCTGCCTCAAAGGCCCGATCGAGAAAAATCTTGGAATCCTTATCGGTGGTTGGCCCGGGCAAGGAGTAAAAGGCAATTTGCTGCCCGCTCGGTTCGTGCTCGATCACCATACATTGCATGATCTCGAAATTCGCAGCCATCAAGTACTTGTAACCTTCTGGCAACGGTTGCGGAAACTGGGCTATCTTCTGCGCTGTCGCCTGCATTTTTTCAGGCACATTAACGTCGATGACAATCTGACGTGCCAACATCAACCATGAAAACGCCGTCGCGCTGACGGAGCCGATTGTCAATACGACAAAGAATATGAGCAGGGCTGCCCACAGAGGCAATCGTTGTCTGGAGACGCGCTCACTTGCCACCGGTTCGACGCTCGTATGCGGTAATCGTGTTGGCGAGGAGCATCGCCACAGTCATCGGACCGACGCCGCCTGGAACGGGCGTGATGAATCGAGCAAGCTTCGCTGCGTCGGCATATTGCACATCACCTGAGACAATCGATTCGCCGTCTGGACCTTGAGTGTGGTGTATGCCAACATCGATAACGGTAGAACCCGGCTTTATCCAGGAGCCTTTTACGAACTCACGCTGACCAGCTGCAACCACGAGAATATCCGCATTCTGGCAAATCTTATCCAGATCTTTTGTACGGCTGTGGCACATCGTCACGGTGGCATTTTTTTGCTGCAAGAGAATCGCGATAGGCTTACCGACCAAGTTTGAGCGACCAATTACGACCGCATTCTTGCCTTCAATTTCAACTTTATATCGGTCGAGCAAAGCCATGACACCAACAGGAGTGCAAGGTCGCAAGCCAGTCTTACCGGCAAACAATCGCCCCATGCTCTCCGTCGTCAAACCATCGACGTCTTTGTCGGGATCGAGAACTTCCAAAACCACATCTGCTGAAAGATGCTTCGGCAAAGGCAGTTGAACCAAAATTCCATCGACAACATCTGATTGATTCAAGCTTCTGATGCAAGCCAGAAGTGTTTCCATATCGGTGTTTGCCGGAAACGTATGCATAAAACTTTCGATGCCGACTTTCTTGCACGAAGAAGTTTTGTTCTTAACGTACAGGGCACTGGCTTTGTCATCGCCGACAAGAACGACGGCGAGCCCGGGGCGACGCTTGCCAGACTCCACGATTTTGGCGACCTTCTCTTTGAGTTCTTCGCGAACCGAAGCAGCAAGCGCCTTTCCGTCCATAACCTGTCCTACCGATTGTTCCTGCAAAACCATTGCTTCAGGCTCCTCTAAAATTCAATTTGCTCAAAACATTTGGAAAGGTCTAACTGCAACGCAGTCTTATCGCCAGACTTCAAATTTATTTCATCAGCGGCGGTTACAACACCAATCACTTTGAAGGGATTGTCTTCGACCCAGTCTTTCAACCGGCTTTCGGGTATGCAACCTACCAATTCATAATCTTCCCCACCGTACAGCGCCCAGTCTAACGGGTCAGCGCCCGCTATATGCGCAACTGAGAGAGTTTCAACGTCAATCGGTAACTTTTCTAAATCTATATCCATACCGACATTGCTGGCGCGGCAAATCTGCGTCAGGGCATCAGCCAGACCGTCACTCGCATCCATGAGCGCTCCGCGGCTACCGGTGCGTCGAATCAAGGACCAGGACTCACAAAGCCGTGGCAGCGGATGCACATGAGCCGAGATGGAGTGCGGAAACTGACTGGAATTGTTTAGCTGATTCAATAAAACCCACAGCCCGGCGCGACTTGCACCAAAATCACCAGTGACCACGACAATGTCACCGCTCTGAGCACCAGAACGCAGTAAACAGCCGTTCTCATGCACTTTTCCCTGCACCGTTATGCTGAGCGTCAAAGCAGCGCCTTTGGTCAGGTCGCCGCCCACAATCTGAGCTCCGTAGGTCCTGGAGCAGTCGATCATGCCCTCATAGAGCTGCTGGAAAGCCGACTTATCCACGTGGGGCGGCACAGTGATGCCGACCAATATGTTGCGAGGTCGCCCAGCCATGGCCGCGATATCGCTTAAATTGACGGCAATGGATTTCCAGCCCAGATCGCGCATGGAAATCAAAGGCAGCAAAAAGTGCGTGCCTTCAACGAGCATGTCAGTCGTCAACAAATCTCCATCAGAAACGACAGCACAGTCATCACCGATAAACGGGCTTTCCGTCCATGACTTGATTGCTCCGACCAGTTCGTGCTCGCGTGTAAAAAAGCGTTTTTCTGCGGACATTTAAAAGCCTTTGAACGGCGCGCTCGCCGTTGTTGGTGCTACAATCTGGCACATAGGGACGTTCAGAACGCGTAGAAAACGGAATTATTCCAAAGTCAGGTGAATTGTGTCATCCATTGCACAAATAGTAATTGGCTTTCTCCAACTTGTTAATTTACTCGTTATAGTTTGGTGCTTGCTGAGTTGGTTTCCAAACATTCGCTGGTACGATCAACCATTCAAAGCGCTGGACCAATGCGTACAGCCAATCATTGCGCCGTTCCGCAAACTTATTCCGCCAATCGGCAACATAGACTTATCTCCGATGATCGCGATATTTGTCTTGCAGGGCGTAGAAATGCTAGTGTCTCATCTTCTCCCCTGAGCAGGTCAGAAATTCTTCAATGCTTTCTCGCAGATCGTTCTTGTTAGGGAATCTAGCAGGACTGGCAACACTCGCCCCCGGATTCAATTGTGTCGCAGCGCTGGCTAAGAAAGCCAAAGTCGAACCAGTCAAGGCTGGACCGCATTCACTGGCCAGGCTGGACTGGCCTCCAGCAATTGTGCCTGACAGACTGGGAATGGCAGACAAGGGCTTCTGCTGCATCGCCGACGAATACGGACGCCTTGCCATAGTCGATTTGCGCAAGCCCAGCAATCCTAAAACGCCACCAAAAGTGATTGCAGAGCTTGGCGGACTGGGAAAGAAAATCGTCGATTTCAAAGTGTATCTAGGACGCGCCTACGCACTTGTATTGTCTGCGTCGGAAAACTCAGAAGCGCAGTACGCTCTCGTCACAGTCAATTTGACACCAATTACGGATCCATCGATTCTCACATCAGTTGCGCTCGACCGATTTTCTGAAGCAACTTGCATCGCCGCAAGCCTGGACCTCGTTTGCGTAGCCGGCACTTCAACAGCAGGCGAAAATCTGATTGCCGTTTATAACGCCGGCACTAAAGGTGCAAAGATGGATGCGACTCCGCTCTCAACCATCACAGCAGAGATGCCTGCAACATTGATGGATCTGCAAGATCGCAATCTGCTCGTTTTGGAAGGTGGAAGCAACTCGCAGCTTCAATATTTCGGATTGATCGATCCTCGAACTCCCACCACCAGAGCCACAGTAAAGCTTGAAGGTGACTTCAAGGCAATGGCAAGATTCAAAGATGCTGCCATCATCGCTGGTACCAGCTCAGCACTGGGAGCATCGGGTGGTGCCTGTGTAGCAAAATCAATCGCGCTGGAGCCGCAACTGCGCATGGTGTCAGAAATGCCTCTTGACCCGATGCTGAATGTGTTCGACGCATCGGCACAGAAAGACCGTTTCATGATTTTTGGAGAGTCGAGCAACGACCGTATGCTGGCGTCGCTTCTCTTCAACAAAAACAAAACTCTCACCAGGGAACAAGTTATCACCCTGGAAAAACAGAATGGCGGATACGGCTCTCACTCCAGCGTCTCGCTATTCGGCAAAAACGTCTATGTAGCTTCAGGTTGGGCTGGCGTGCAAATGCTCTCACAGGTCGGTACTAACTGGGCATTTGCATACAACTATTCAATTCCACGACTACCGGCATCCAGCCTCGCGACGTGGGGTGACTCCGTCGTCCTGGCAGGCGCCGACCTGAAACTGTACAACATCCAGCAACCGAGCCACCCGGCGCTCTCTTCCGTTGCCAGCTTAACGAGTTCCGTCAAGTCAGTAGTCGGTGCCGGCAGCTATGTCATTTGTCTGACAAAAGATTCGATTCTTTTGCGCAAGATGGACAAACTGAACGACACAATCGCTACGGTCAAAATCACAGGACAGCAATTGTGCTTCGATAAACAGCAACAACGGGCTTATGTACTCAAGGATGGAACAAAGAAGAACACCACTAGCTTGAACAAATTCCAGGTGTATTCAAATAGCCTGAGCGCTGAAAAGGTCTTTGAAGTACCCGGCGTCTTTGCTCGCGCCTCCGCCGGTGGTGGCGCAATTTTGCTTGGTGGAATCAATGATGTTTCACTGTACAAATTAGGCGAAAAGGCGGAACTTGTTGGAAGCCGCCATTTCGAGAATCTTGGCGTGCGCGATGTCGTACTTCTCGATGACTTTATCGTCATCTCCGCCATCGATCAAACCTCAAAAGGATTTTGTCTGATCTTGTCCAAAGACGAAAAGGATCTGCACGTACTGGGTTCAGCCGATTTGCCGCATGACGGCGCGGCGCTGGCCGCGTACAATCGAACAGCAGTGGCCGTGGGTCGTACTCCGGACGGCAAGGACCTTGCCACGTTCATCGACTTCAAAAATCCGTCTGCACCGAAAGTAGTAACATCAGTGCAAACAATCGAGGCAGCATCCGCAGTGTCCATGAAGGACCAGGTTGTGATTGTGGCTGGACGCGGAATGGATCTTCTGTCAGCCACCTGACCCCATGGACCGCACGCGAGACGCGTGCACCTCGCACCCGTTCATGGAGCGCACGCGTCTCGCGTGCACCTCAGCGCAACTATCAGCGCGATTGTGCGCTCTGCTGTGCGGCAAAAAGAACCATATCGATGAGCGAGTTGATCACTCGTTCGCGCGACATTGGCATCGTGTGCTTACCGCCCAGTACCTCCTGGGAAATAATGAAGTTGATCAACGCACCGTGCATAATGCGCGCAACTGCTTCTGGGTCACCAAAAGCAAGTTCATCGTTTTCTTTGATGTAGTGAGTAAGTTTTTGAATTCCCGGATTCACCAATCGAGTCAAATACACTTCCGAGAGTTGTGGAAATCTGCCTGATTCGCCTATAACCAGGCGAAGCATGGAGACATACTCCCAGTCATCCATTTGCGAAAGCGTAATCTGTGCCAGTTTTCGCAAGAATGCTTGCGTTGGCAGTGAACGCAATTCCGGTTTCATTCCCGCATCTACAAAGTGTTCGAGAAGACGATCCATCAGAGCGGCGAACAGGTCTTCCTTATTGTTGAAGTAGCTGTACAAAGTCTGTTTAGCAACTCCAGCTTCGGCAGCAATTGCATCCATGCTCGCGGAGTATCCATAGCTCAGGAACGTTCTCAAGGCTCCTTGCATGATCTTTTCGCGCTTGTGCTTAGCGCGATCGGTTTCATCGTGCGCGACCGATAGTCCGTGCGGTTTGTTTGTTCTATTGATCGCTCTGGACATAGCTTTAGTTCTGCCACTACCATACGTTTTTAGTGAATCATACTAATGAGTCTAACACGGTAACACATTGTTGGTGGACTCAGTTATCTCCGGTAAACCAGCACTTCCAAGCGGCGAGCACCATCGTATATCAAGGGATTGCTGGCTCGTTCTGATTTTGTAGCAACACAATCTATTCCCAATTGTCCATAACGCGGCTCTTGCTCCGACTGGATAGCGCCGTATAAGACTCCTACAAAGACAGCCAACACCATCAGGGCGAATCCGGTGTTTGTAGTTCGCAAAGTCTTTTGAGGCGGACTAAGTGATGGTTCCATTCGTCTAGCTCTGAGTATTTCCTGATTATAAAGAAAGTACTCTCGCTTAAGACCATGAGCAGGGTTAATTCGACAGCGAGAGCACTGGCCCGAAAGCGCTTGATGGTGATTCAAGCGCCGCGAGTTCTTGCCCATACCTTATTTGTTTCCAGTCCGCACTATTTTCTGTGCTTGATAAATTTGCAAAATCGATACAACCCAAATGCTGTGCAGCCCGCAAGCACTGCAGGAATCGTTGCAAGCGCACAATTCCCAGATTGAATCGCATCTGGTAAGTAAATTGCCGAAACAGTTGTGGCAGGAATAATGAATGACAAAGCATACATATGAGACCCGCCGCTGGATTTTGATTTCCGAGATTCCAATTTCCGCGAGTCCAACAATGGTCTAACTTCTGTGGATTCACGTCCTTCGGTAGCAACTGGTTCGTCATCATAAGGAGGCCAGGGTCTTGATTGTTCAGTCATAGGGGATTTAATTGCCTTATTTGTCATTGCCTTGCTCGGCATCTCTGTTTGTCCAATCATTGAAGTATCCACCTCGTTAGCTTCTAAAATCATACTAATTAGTCTAATTTGATTTGTCAAGGGACGATAAGCCGCAGAAATCGCCCATACATTGTGAATATTGACTATAAATGGTAGTTTTCCTGACCAGTCTCTTCGGTATGAAATTGAACATTTTTACCGCACAACCCGTCGATGGACGCGGGACGCGTGCGTTCCATGCACTCCGGATACCGTCCAGCCAGCACGCGGGACGCGTGCGGTCCATACACTCAGGATGCGGACAGCTCTGCACTCGTCGCGCGTGCGTGCTAAATTTTTCCGGCGGGCGGGCGAACCGTCGCACCCTTTCCTTGCACTGGTGACGGCTTCTTAGGCGCCAAGCCCTTAGTACCGATTTGCACATCATTCGGAGATTCAGTGCTAATTTCATTTGGATCAGGCGGCAAGCTCGGGCGAATTTCACTTGGAGGCGCGCCCATGACGAGGTCCTTTCCTTCCCAGTGACTGCGGATAACTGGAACTTGCTGTTCCTTGCGATCGAAAGCTACTTCTTCGCGCACCTTATTCTTCATATACTCGTATGCGTCCCCAAGCGGCGTGTTCGGACCTTTCAGCTTCAAGCCTTCGATTAGATAGTGCGTGAAAACGCCGTTTGGATAACGTTCAGACTCCCATGAAACCTGGGACGGTTCGCTGGAGCAAATCACCAGTTGCCCGGTTCCTTGTGCCACCGATTCTGCATCCATATTGTGAATGCGAGTCAAACCTTTAGTAGCACTGGCGGCACCGCTATGACAAGCATCCATCACCATTACGACACGTTCCGAGTTGACTCGGTCATGAACTAATCCCGCGAATTCTTTGAGATTGATGCCGGTACTGAAGAGGCTGTTTTTGTCAGTATTGTAAGCAACGAGGTAATTAACACCCTTCTGGTCAAGCGTGGAAGGGCTGCCGTGTCCAGAAAAATAGATTACAACGAGGTCATCAGGACCGGTCACGCGCACCAACCACTTGTCACCAATTTGCGACATGATGTTTTCGCGTGTAGCCTTCTCATTCAACAGAAGGCGGACGTGATCAGGGCGGAAGTGCGCGTCCTTGATCAGATAATTGTAGAAGGCAAGAGCGTCCTTGTCTGAATAACGCAGATTCATCGAAGGGTCTTTGAACCGGCTAACACCTATGACAAGAGCCCACTTATCTTTGATCGGTTTGTTTGACTTCGGCTTCTCAACAATCAAACCTTTGAAAATTTGTGTATTGGCTTCGATCTTGTCAGTTTCCTGAGCAAAATTCTTGATCCGCGTCAGAGCCTCGTAGTCGTCAGGCAAAGCCGCCAATAAGTCTACGTTTTGCCCCAGGCTGACTTTACGAATTTCCTTAGCTGCGCTGTTAAAACTGCTGGCTTCTTCTGTCTTATCTTGCAAACGAGCAAGGTTCGATAAGCCATCCAATATGGTGGCAACATATGGATGCTCTTTGCCGAGTGCTTTCACGTCAATGACCAGCGCATTCTTGTAAAACTTTTCGGCAAGCGGATATTTGCCCTGCTTCTCGTAGAGAGAACCGATATTCTTGTTGACCTCGCCAACTTCCGGACTATCTGGACCAAATGCTTTCAAGCGAATCGCAAGAGCCTGATCCAAAAGCGGTCGAGCCTCACTGCCTCGGTCTTCAAGGATGTATAAGTAGGCAAGATTGTTGAGAGTTTCGCCGACCTCGGCAGAACTAGCACCGAGAACTTTCGTACGCAATTCACGGGCTTTTAAGAAGTAGCGCTCGGCGTCATCGAATGTTGTCTTTGTATCAGTCGAAATGCCCTTCCCGCCGGCATCACGGCGAGCCATATGCAGGTTCAAGAGACCCAGGGAATTTTCGGTCACAGCTACATCTGGCGAATCTGGTGCTACTTTATTTTGAATTCTCAAAGCGCGTTCGAGCTTCGGCTGAGCCTCCGCATACTTGCCCTGGTCTGTGCTGACACGCGCTAAATCAATAAGAGTTGTGGCAAGACGAAGATCACCTTCACCAAATTTCTCAGCCTCCTCGAGAGCAGCATTCAACAACTCTTCCGCTTCGACATAATCGCCCTTCTCGAAAGCACGCTCACCGACTTGAACGCAGGTTTCCCAGTTGGAAGCCCCCGGCAATCCAGGTACTTTCAGTTTCGGATCATCGCTCAAGTTCAAAGTCAGATCGATAGCTGAAAAAATTGCTGTGCTGGCAGTCTCTATCTCTTTTTTCTTCTTTTGATCCTTAACGACGACCATGCCGCCAGCGCCAAATTCAAATGAGTCGCCAAACTTCTTCTTTGTTTTATCGGGGTCCCGCTTGTATTCAGCACCTAATGTTTTTAAGTACTGTTCAGCAAAAGTGTTCTCATCGACTTTATCGTTCGGATTTTGCGACTTCCGTCCCAATTTGGTCCATACGGCAAACTGCGCGATGGTGCCTCTGACATCACTGAGGTGGATATTATCGAATTTTCCTTGCCTGCTTAACTGGTCAGCAGCAGCGTTGATGGCGGCAAAAGATTTCCACTCACCGGCGTCAGGATAATTCCCAACTGAATAGTTAACACCCGATGGTGGCGGTGGCGGCACGCTTCTCGGCGAAACGCACAACGTCGGCAAATCAGTGGAAACAGTGGTATTAGGCGGAATCAAGACGAGGCGATCGCGTGCCGACATCATCGTCTGAGAAGCAGGGCTATTTGGGTTGAAAATTTCGTTAGCGGGAATGACAACGCGCAACGGCTTATTTGTAGTATTGGTCAATGACAGCTGCACGGTTTTAGTGAGCACACCGTCGCCATGCATTGTAAAAGTGAGCTGCTTGCTTCCCACCGCATTTCTGAACGAAGTCACCTGTTGAAGAGGCTTAGCAGGCACAGGAGGCTTTACGATGCCACTTCCAACCGGCACAGTCTGCGCGATTTTAGAGTTAGAAGTCATGCCAGTCTTCGCACCCTGCAAATCCGAAGCCATGCCGGGATGCGGATCGCCAGTCACCAGAATCATGGCGCCCGCCAGTGTTAACACTCGCCGCAACCGTTGACACTTTGCCGATCTACTCGCCGAAGTAATTGCGCTAATCATTCGTTTTACTTCTCCAGACATGTCGATTTTTTTCAAAATCATTATTTATCAAAACTCACTTATCGCCAGTTTTAGGAGCAAAACTGCATGCTTTTTTACGACATAAGAAATATTAATCTGAATGTCGACTGCATTATCGCCGATTTCGGAGCCTCACAGGTTGCCCTCTTAGCCGCATTGGTGGTTACGCATAAGTGCCATCATCGCACATTCATCCTGACATCGTCATTGACCCGCCGCTTAGAACCACGAATACTGCTCTCTGACGAGCCCGCAATGCTTGTCAACCAATAGATCCTGGAGGGTTTTTGTGAAAGTAGTGGCATCGATTCTCAGCATTCTGCTTTTACTGCAGCTGCTGTTACCGATTCACGTGTTCGCCGAAGCGGGAGACGGTCTCACACTACAGGGCAAAGCCCCTGTAAACAAGGTGGGTGCGCTGCTCCTCGTAGAGGGATTCGCGTCAATCAGTGGAAGCACTATAACAATTTCTGGAAAAGCGCAGCTTTCGGCGCAAACCCAGGACTTGTTGCAAGGAATTCTTGTCAAACCAACAACAACGATTTCAAACGGAAGAGCGCACACCGAAGTGACTTCGTGGTTCAACGACGGACCTGGTCTGGGGACTTTAACAAGCGAAAATTGCCCTGAAAGTGTCGATTTACTCGACGGCAAGACCATCAAAGGTGCAATATCGGAACTTACACAAGATCATGTCTCAATCGCGGGACAAACCATTCAAATGAGTGCAGTGAGAACAATTCACTCACCGCGTGCTTACAAAACTCTGATCGATTCAACGCAGGCACAAGTCAAGAAACTGACGCTTTCTCCTACTTGTGTGAAGATGGGTGCCGTTAAACCCGATCGCAAGACGCTCACAAAGATTGCGGTGATCGTTGCTATCGGTGCTGTAATCGCAACAGCGATCGCAGTGCCTGTCGCCCTGACCGCCGGACACCATCACAACAACCCGCAACCTGTAATTTTCCCAACTCAACAGAACCCACCGCCCACGCAACCAGTGGTGCATCCGGGACACGGAGGCTATTACCCACCGCCGCCTCCTCCTCCTCCTCCTCCTCCTCCTCCACCACCACCTCCGCCCCCGCCTCCACCACCGCCACCGCCTCCACCCCCACCACCTCCACCGCCGCCTCCGCCACCGATTCCGGCGTCGCTGTAAAAAAGACCAAAGAGCCAGCCGACCGGCTGGCTCTTACTTTTTAGCTGCACGCTCAATCAATGCTTGGGGACAAGTGAAGAGCGATCTATGAGATTTCCATGATGAACAACACCGTTAATCTTCATCGTATTAGCGATGTCTTGAATTGGATTAGCATCCAAAATTACCAGCTCGGCTACATCACCATCTCTGATACCAGAAGGTCGTCCTAAGAAGTCCGCAGCTCGCGTAGTCGCTGACGCCAACGCATCCCAAGCAGGATAGCCGGCATCCTGCATAATTTTGATCTCCCGGTGGAGCGAAAAACCTTGAATTGTCCCCAGATTACCCGTATCCGAGCCGGCAAGAATAGGCACATGCGCGTCAGCCAACTTTTTAAGACTCTTCATGTTATTAGAGCGATCTTCCTTTTGCCACTTCAATGTCTCTAAAGCTTTCTTGGTGAACTTATCTTCGTGGAGAAAAGAAGAGAGGCGCGACGAAGGCTCTAACCCATTTAAAATGGGATTCTTCAGAAGGACTGGCTTTGCTGTCAGATTGGCAAGATCGCACTGTGCCGCCATTGTTGGTATTGAAATTGTCTTAGCTTTAGCCCACGCTCGCAGAACAGTCGGCGGGATTACTTCATCATCAAAGAAATGTGTAACGGCGGTGGCGCCACCTTCAATGGCATCCTGTGCATGTTCCCAGGAGCCGATATGCACAACTGTCTTTACCTTTTTACTGTTTGCCCCCTTAATAGCTTTGAGCAAATTGGCTTTGTCCAGTCCCTCACGTCCGTAGATCAACTTGATTACATCAGGCTTCCATCGATCGATATAAGACACTACAGCGGCTTGCGGATCTTTGGTCAGATTCCAATTTCCCCATCCTGTTCCAGCGCAATAGATATCTGCTTCCTGATGGTGCTGACTGGGTTCGGTCTGTTGCAATTTCCGCGACCTGAAAATTTGCGCAAAATCTCCATAGAAAAGATCGAGATACGCAACCACGCCAGAAAAAAGCATCGCTCTCGCAGTCAACTCGGGACTCAAATCTTCGTGCTCCCCATCGGGAAAAGGATTGCCACTGCAATGCACATGCAAATCAATCAAGCCCGGAATAATGTACTTGCCGCTCATATTCATGGTGCGATAAGTCTTGGGCAATTTCGGATTGGGTGTCTTAATACGTCCATCAAGAATCAAGACATCACGCTTTTGAATCGTTCTACTTTTAGGGTCAACGACATTGGCATTCTGCAACAAAAGAGAATCGGCGAAAGCAGGTGCGGCAGTCACCATCGACAACAAAGCTGACAGCAAGAATTTACGCATTTTGACTCCGTGCATGACTTCGTGAACTGGCGGAATGAATGGATCTCGGGAGGTAGTAACTTGTGAACGTCATTTGATTCGGCTTGATCTAATCAATTTGCATGGAAGTGTATAACACCGTGCAGCAGTCGCGCTAGCTGCACCATTAGCGGTGCACATCAATCGAAACAATAAAAACTAACAAAAAACGAAGTTATTACAAACTGACCGTGTTTTAACTCAACATGTTAGTAGAGCACAGGGTTAACCCCAGAATTTTAACGGCGCAAAGGCTCTTTTACATAAGAATTACGTACATCACAATGGTTTCAGGGTAGAAAGGAAGAAGATAGCCTTAACCCGTTAGAGCGATCGCAGATACTGGAGGAGCAATGACATCCGCAGAACCTAAAACCAGACGTCGGTTCCCACATTTGACGTCAAGCGCATTTGAGCACCCTGCGGACCGCGCGGCTCTCGATGCGATGAAAAAGATTCCGCTATTCGACGTCGTACTTACCAAGTTCCTGGAACTGGGACTGGAGCGAATCTATCGTATTAATCTGATGGGTAGTGCCATACATGTGACTCCAAAACAGTGCTCGAAGGTCTACAAACTGTTCAAAGAAGCAGCAGACATTCTCGATATGCACGAGCCTGATCTTTTCCTGGCAGGCAGTCCAATCCGCAACGCATTCACATTTGGTGTAGAACGACCGTTTATCGTCATTCAATCTGGATTGGTCGACCTGCTTACAGAAGAAGAGCTTCTGGGAGTTCTTGGTCACGAACTCGGGCACATCAAAGCCGGCCATGTCCTTTATCGCAGTATGGCTATGATTCTAGCCGAGCTAGCTCGTCAATTCCTGGGACTGGGCGGCATGGCATCTTTAGGTCTTCGTATAGCCATGTACGATTGGTCGCGCAAAGCCGAGTTGACTGCAGACAGGGCAGAATTACTCGTAACTCAAGACGTCGAAACTTGCATCAGAATCAACATGAAGCTGGCAGGTGGCTCGAACGCCGTTTACGCACAAACAGACCACGACGAATTTCTGCGCCAGGCAGATCACTACGAAGAAATCGACCACACAACATTGAACAAGATCTACAAACTCATGAATGAAGTGTGGCTGACGCATCCAGTGCCAGTCTACAGAGCAAAGGAAATCAAACTCTGGTCTGAAACCAAACAGTACAAAGAAATTATGGCTGGTCGTTACCCAACGCAAGAGCCTAGCGAAGGGTTGAGAAGATGCCCGCACTGTGACTCGAAGATCAGTCCATCATTCTTCTTCTGTCCAGATTGCGGAAAGAACGCTCGCATCTGACGAGTTCGACGTCGCAAGCTACTGACGAATGCGCTGTGTCCCACGGGGATACGGCGCATTCTCGATCTTTGAAAATGGCACACCGTACACGTCCATGACGCCAAAGAAACACGCGACCGCACCATCACGCATTTCATGAGGGACGAGACGAAGACCTGCATCCTGCGCGCTTCAACAGAAAGCGCCTCAGCACAATTCGCTCTTCATTTGTCCGTAAACGCAACGACCGAGACTGATTCGGAACGATGAATAGTCTCCGGTGCTCACCTAGTTATTTTCGATGTTCGGCTCAACATCGACAACGTCGTCACCACCACGTTTCAGCGACTCACCACAGACCGCGCAAAATGACTTTTCGCGATTGGCAGGCGCAGAGCAACGTGGGCACTCGAATCCTGGTGTTGCGGTATATCCAGCTTTCGCTTCAGATCTCTTAGACGAAGGCGCATCTGGATCAGCAGAGGCAGCAGCCTTCAAGCTATCAATTTCAGCTTGCAACAAGCCTATTTCGTGCTCATAACCAGCAATTTCGTTTGTCTTATCTTTCAATAAATCTTCTGGGACATCAGCTGAGCGCTGATATTTATCACACACCAAACGTCCGATTTCGAGCAACTTAGCGGTGCGTTTGCGTTCCAAATCTTTGACCTGATTGACTAGATTGTACGACTGAAGCATTTCTTGCGAACGCGTCTGTACTTTCGAAACTTCTTTTGTGATACCTTGCACTAAATCATCGAATATCGTCATTTGGCATCTCCTGCGGCTCTTTCTTCTTTATACCTTCTGGATGTTGATAACTCTCCAGTGTTAACACTATATTCGTCTCGTGGTGAAAACTCAGATTTGACTCAACCCGGTTAGTTAATTTCGAGCACTATCTACTTAATATCGAGCACCGTCGACTCTTTGCTGGGGTTTTGTTTGTTCTCGCCATTAACTTCGGTCGCTTTAGCTTCTTCTGCGATCTGAGGAGTTGCTTTCATGTCAAAACCATCAGGAGCAGGCGAAGATATTTTCACCTGATTTCTACCGCCCTGTTTCGCCGCGTATAAAGCTTCGTCAGCGCGCTGGAAGAGAGTTTCCTCATTGTCGGCGTGCATCGGATAGCAAGCGACCCCCAGGCTCGCCGAAATATGTCCAGGACCTTCAATTGGTTCATCATTGATCAATCGCCTCAAGCGATCGGCCAGCTGTTCAGCCATCTCAACTTCTGTGTTCGGCAAAAGCAAACAGAATTCTTCACCGCCATATCGCGCCGCCGAATCGATCGAACGGCAAGACTCACGAAGCAGCCGACCGATAGTCTTGATTGCCTCATCGCCAGCCTGATGACCATAAGTATCATTGATTTTTTTCAGGTAATCGAGATCAATCAACACCAGTGAAAGTGATTCACCGTAGCGTCGAGCGCGCTCAAATTCACGAGTAAATGTTTCATTGAAACTGCGGCGATTAGCCACACCGGTCAATCCGTCTGTGACAGCCTGCCGCTCGCGCTCCTGATGCAAGTCTGCATTTTCAATAGCCACCGAGAGGTTGTCTGCGAGCGATCCAATCATTGAAACATCATCAATAGTCCATTCTCGCGGATGAACACAATCTTGCAAGAACAGAACTCCAAGCACATTGTCACGCAAAACGAGGGGCACAATCAGCCCTGAGCGAATACCAAACTTGCGTAAAAACTCTTTGTCATATTTGCACTGCGTATCAAGCTCGGGATCGACAAGGTCTTGCGGGGTGGGCGTGCTTAAGGCGGCCTGCGCGAACTCAAAGCCCTCGTCAGAATGAAACATATGTTTGACTGATTGAATGTTGTCTTGATGCCACTCAAATACGACCAGTCGATCGGAGGTATCAACAGCGCGCAAAGCAAGACAACGACTGACACCAATAGTGGTACCAATCTTTTCCACCGTCATATCAAGAACTTCCTGAATGTGCAGCGAGCTTCTAATGGCATTGCTAATCCAGTAGACCAGGCGTTCACGGTCCACCTGTCTTGTACGCAAGTGATCACGAGAAGTGAGGTCACGAATCAGATTTCTTGTCTGTTCTTCCATTTGCTCAACGCGACGCCGCGTCTGCAATTCCATGTCTTCATACTGGCTGCGCAAACGATCGTTTTCCAGTTGCAGTTCCGAAAATTCCCAGGAATGGTAGAGAGCGGTCGCAAACGGGTATTCTTCAAGCTCAGCCAAAAGCTTGTCCGACTCGAACTCTTCGTCGACACCAACCAAAAGGATGCAAGCAATCAACCGCCCATTATTAACGACCTGATAACACCACACGGGGTCGAGTGAGGCTGGCAGATTGACGCCGAGATCTTCTAAATCGACCTCGGAAATCTTGTTTTTTCCATCTATCTCAGGCTCTTCCTCGCAGAAAGCATCAACCAGCTTGGCTATGTCCTTCTTTTTCTCTCCAAATGAGACTTTGTTACCGAAATGTTCGAGGTCCTCATCCCACATGAGAACTGCTACGGCTTTCGGATTGCATATTTCCGTCACAATATCGGCGACAACGGACTGTACCTCTTGAAGCTCCATTGTGGATAAGAGGCGTACTTTGCGGTTAGAAATGTCCAGAGCGGATTGCATATCAGCTATTAATGTGCCACGCCATGGTAATCGCCAATCTCTAATAGCTTTTCTCAGCCGAAACTCACTCTACCAGTTAAAATGGATTTCTGAACGCTTTCCCAGTCAACTTGCATGACAAAAGCTCCGAGGAACCAATATGCCATCGTTTAGTCAAAAAAATCCAGTTGCGGTTGAAAGAACTGTCGCTGGGCTTTGCTATCTCAGCGGCGGTCTTATCGGACTTCTGTACATAATCATCTCTCGCAGCCGCTCGCAGTCGATGTTCTTTCGCTTTCACTTTCTCCAGTCGATGATTCTAGTTGCACTTGGAATCCTGATCAACCTGACAGTCGGTATCATGCAAAACATTGTCGGCGGAATGCTTGGTTTGCTGAATCTGGGCAGTCCGGGTGTTGTTTTGAGCTACATAACGCTTGGAATCCAACTTATAGTCAACGCCGGGTTTCTGCTGATGATTTACGGAATGATTATGGCGTTCCTCGGGAAATACGCCGAAATTCCAGTTATATCGCCCCTGGTCAGGCAAAACATGCGGTAGTGGCATGACAGGCTCGCGAAACAGTTCAGTCAGGCAAGCTGCTAAAGGATTCTCGGGCTCGTCGGGTTTCTCTGGTTTTAATACCTACCGGGCCTGGTGCAGGGCCGGGCTGTACGCTTGTTTGATCAGCTTACTCACCCTGCAAACCTGTGCGCCACAAGCAATCGCCCAAGATTCGAGTTCATCAAGTTCATCAAGGACATCGAACAGCAACAACGCCAGCAATGTACAAATAATTCCACCCGCGCCCGATGCAATCGGCGGTGGTAATCCATTTCAGGGTCTAGGTCGCTCCGATGAATCCGAACCTTCCCGGCGGTCGCAATTCGAATCGGCAGGTTCGTCTTACTCCCCTTCATCGAATTCATCAGCTTCCTCGTATTCGTCATCAACTTCATCGCCCTCATCGTATGCTCCGGCGTCGTCCTCGTCGGGTTCATCAAATCCAATACCGGGATCAGTCAATCCCAATGTACCGCCTGATCTTCCCCCTCCTCCAACAGCACCCGATTCAATCGAAGCGCAGAGAGAGCGAGAAGAAAAGGAGCGGGAAATAGAAGCACAGAAGAAAGCAGAGGAACGGGAAAAACCGAAAGCAGAACGATCGCCCAGCGCCGCAGTTGACACGCCGCTGAAGAGAGCGCTGCTGGAGCTGCAGCTGCGCAACTACGACAAGAGCCTGTCCCAATTAGATGACATCATCGCCGCTAATCCCGGCAATGCCGAGGCTCACTACTTGAGAGCGATCATTTACGTTCTGACACGAAAATACGACGCGGCAGCAACTGAGTACAGAGCTGTTCTGAAAAATGATCCTTCACCGACGCTCTCAAGAAAGGCTCATACGGGCTTAGCAAAACTAGCTCGCTGAGCAAAACTGGCTCGCAGAGCGACATTGTTATTTTGAACAGCTCTATCAGTATCTTCGATGAGTCTAATCAAAATTTGATTACGTCAACTTGCAAAGCTCGTTCGATCAGCTGTTTCAATCCGGCAGGATCGTCGGTGATAATGGCGTCCAGGTTGAATTTAGCAGCATTGATCCAGTCACGTTGCTCATTCATTGTCCAGGCATTAACTTCAAGATTAGCAGCGTGAGCGTCTTCTATAGCCGCTTCGGTAAGCGATCCCCAGCAAGGATGCCAACACTTTGCACCCAGCTTGGCGGCGTACTCACCAAGGTCAACCAATATGCCGTCAGCCAGAACCGCGAGTTTCAATCCGGTTTGCAACTTATGCAAGCGAAGCATAAAGTTGTGATCAAAAGAGCTGATAATTAGCCGATCTTTGTGCTCATAGCCATCAAGCACGGCAAGCAAATCATGCTCGATTCCATCATAAGAAACCGGAGCATTTTTGATTTCAATATTGATCACAAGTCGTCCAGCAACTAATTCCAAAACCTCTTCAAGTGTCGGAATGCGCTCAGAAGAGAATTCCTTGTCATACCAGGCACCAGCACTCAATCGCTTCAGTTCAGGGAGCGTTGCATCCTTAATCAGTCCGATACCATTAGTGGTGCGACTGAGATCATCATCGTGTATAACGACTAGCTCGCCGGATGCGCATCGCTGAACATCCAGCTCAATACCATCGCATCCAAGTTCGAGCGACTTCTGAAAAGCAATCAAAGTGTTCTCAGGCGCCCACCTGCGACCACCTCGATGCGCAAAAACTTTTGGCCACTTCATTTAAATGTCGACAACTCGTTGCGGATGAAGCAATCCCATTCTGACCGTGACAATAAGCTTTGGCGGTTCGACAAGAATTTTCTCGAGCGGCAGTTCGATGCCGTGCTCTACGCCGACCAATCCCTGGATATTCTTCAGCGCCATCAGCCCGCGCTCGCGACCGATTTCAAACTTGATGCGTTCCTTCTGTTTGATAACAAAAGTGCCCCATTTCTCAGCGCTCGCATGCTCGTTAATAATGTCGATAACGTTGGCGTGACGGCAAATTTCTTTGACATGACTGGATAAAATGCGAATCAAGCCCGGAATGTCTTCCTGACTGCCGAAACAATCTAACAAAATGCCGTTGATGAGGTAGCCCGGCATGGACGTGTGGTCTGGGCGCTCATGCAAGAAATTGATTACACCAGAAAAGGGATCACTTGCGGTCTTCAAAAAGCGCTTGGCGACATCCACCAATTCAGTTTCGACGGTTTTTAGTTTCTGCATAAATTGCCCGTTATGGTCCTTTCCGCAACAACAACAGTTCACAGGAGCACCTCGTCGTTTGGTAATAGCAGGTGTCCTAACATCCCCAACTGACGGAAGAGAACATTTTAGGGGTCCCACTTATAAGAATATTACCGAAAACTTAAGATCTGACAAGCATCCCTGACTGGGAAGCCCTTTCGGCTATTTAATTGGGGCTTTTTTCGGAATAACGGTCGGCTTTATGGTTTTATATTAAATCCGAATCAGCTCCCTCGAGACAGGGGCGGGCGCACTCGTTGCAGACATCCAAGTCATATACGGCAACTCGAGAATGGCTTCAAAGTGAAAGTTTAGAGCAGATAGCATACAATCTGAATTGTGCGTCCAGTGGTGAGATTGAGCACGGCAGCGGACCGAGCCGGCTGCCTTCAACCCGAAACCACCACCCCTCGGAAACGAATTCGAAGAGATGAAAATGAATACAAAATTCGCGACAACACTTACGACACTACTGGCTTTATCAGCAATATCGCCGGTGGCGCCGTCACTGGCAGGAAACAGAATCGATTCCAGATTGCCGCGTTACGCTCCGGCCTATGTTCCAGACCAAAATTCAGCTCGTTCAATCGAACCCAAAAATCTGCCCGACTTCGCCAATGGTGGCGGCAATGGTGCACAAGTAGATCTCGGATCGAGCAGTTCGAGTTCTGACGGAACAGCATTGAAGGCTGGCGCCGCATCGACTACTCTGCCGGTAACAACGAGATTGACGCTTGTCTTAGAAAGTCCTGTGGATGCAAAAGTAAGCAGACCGGGTGACCTGTTCGAAGCGCATGTGCGCGATGATCTATTTCTTGGCAGCAGCCTGCTTTTGCCAAAAGGCAGCCTCGTTAGAGGTCGCGTCTATGAGGTAACGAAACCAAAATGGATTAGCCGCGCCGCCAAAATTGGCTTGAAGTTAGAGCAAATCGATACACCCGCTGGAGAAGTAATTCCTCTAGACGCAGCACTGGAATTCCATAAAGGTCAAACAAACGCTAAAGGACAACTCGACCCCGGCACGAACTTTGGTACGCGGGTTGGTGGTGGCGTGAAAGCAGTCACAGGCGGAACTTCGAAGGGCGCAGCTAAAGGCGCTTTGATCGCAGCCAACGTTGCCACGCTCGGTGCGCCTGCCGTTGCCACCGTAATTGGTGGCTCTGCCGTCGCTCTGTTCAAAACGGGCGACAATGTTCAATTAGCACCAGGTCAAGAACTGGAAGTGCTGCTGACAAATGATCTTGGAGTGCAGATCGATTAAGCCTTCACGGGCTTTTTCTTCAGATATTGCCGAATCGCCGAAAGGTTGTTCTCGAATGTTTTATTGGCAGGCTCGAGATTGAGTGCCTTCAAATATTCCTCTTCGGCTTCCTCATAATATTCGCGCTGTTGGAAAACAACGCCGAGATTATTGTGCACCCAGGCGTTGGTCGGCGCCAATTTTACGCACACACGCAGTTCCTTCAAAGCATCTTCGAATTTATGCGTTTCGATGTAGAGATTGGCGAGATTGTAGTGCGGCTGCAGCGAGTAATAATGCAATTCGATTGCTTTCTTGTACTCCTCTTCTGCGGCCGTCATTTCGCCTTCTTTGCGAAGCAGCACACCTAAATTGATGTGAGCCTGCAGATTATCCGGCTTAACGACCAGATAACGCTTGTAACGCTGGATAGCTTCTTTTGTTCGCCCTTCCAGTTGCAAGATCAAAGCGCCCTGGAAGTGTGCATCCCAATCGTTTTTATTGCACAGCAGAGCCCGGTTCACTTCAATCAGAGCCTCGCGATATCTCTTTTCCTTTGTGTATTTCTTGGAGAGAGCAACATGCACGGCTGGATCTGCCTTATGGATATCAAGCGGGGGCTCGTCTGCAGTATTTACGGCAGTTTCCTTCCGAGGCTCCGATGTTCTCCTCATATTTTCCAGTGCCTGAGGAAAACTCTCCTCTCCCCGAGGTCGCTTCTCGTTGAACTCATCATTGGAAAAGCAGGGCTGAGTGGCTACTGCAGCCAGGGCGGTAAGAAGAAGTAAACGACGCATGCTTTTACCTGACAATTTCTAGCTTTGAAACGTTAAAAAATGGATGCCGTCAGCAAACTATATAATACTTGGCATTCTCTGGCGATGGATTAAACCCTGAACAGGTGGCAAGTTTCCCCGTCCATTAACTCGCGCTCACCGCAGGCGGTGGCACTAAGTAGCAGATTCTTCAACCATGCGACTCTCTAGAAGCAGTGTTACAGGTCCGTCATTAACCAGAGCTACAGCCATGTCTGCGCCAAACGACCCGGTCTCGACGTGCAAACCGGCACCTCGCAATTGTTGGACATAATGCTCATACAATCGCTCACCCTCTCTGGGCGCAGCCGCTCTTGAGAATCCTGGACGCCGCCCCTTGCGCCAGTCTGCGATCAAGGTGAACTGCGAAATCACAAGAATTGAGCCGCCCACGTCCTTGACCGATAAATTCATCTTTCCATCATTATCTGAAAAGATGCGCAGGTCAGCGGTTTTCTGCGCGAGGAAGACGCTGTCTTTGTCCAGGTCGCCTTCTTCAACGCCCAGGAGCACAACCAGCCCTGTGCCTTGCGGATCGCCCGGCCCACTGCCAACTTTACCTATTATTTGCCCGTCAACCGTGACGGAGGCGCCTTTCACGCGCTGCAACACCGCTTTCATTACGAGATACTAACTGCCTCTTGAGAGAAATATATCGAGCCGCCAGACCAGCCATCGATCCGCATTTTGCTGGCTGGATTGGCGTTTTATGTTACCACCCCGGGATTTCTGCAGCGAAAAAAGGTCGCCTGCCTTAAATTTGCCTGGAGAAATATTCGCCCCGGTACGTTAGGATAGCTTTGCGGGGTGGAGCAGTCCGGTAGCTCGTTGGGCTCATAACCCAAAGGTCGACAGTTCAAATCTGTCCCCCGCAACCATTTAAATGCTTAGAAGGACCGGCAGTTTCGAGAGAGGTGCCGGTTTTTTACTGGGGTAGGCAACACGCTACGCGTTACCCATTGCCCATTGCTTACCCTAAGCTCGTTTTGCCTACCAATCAATCGGTTGCTTCGGAATCAGCAGATTAACGGCAAGTCGAACAAAGCACCGAATCTGGTGCCTTATTCGAGCAGCTGGAGAATCATCATTTGTTGACTTACACATCGTCAAAACCATCAAAGGCGTCTCGAACTATTTCTTCTAACTCAGCCAGCTCTTCTTCTTTTAACGCAGCGAATTCTCTTTTCCTTCTATTGTTCGGAAGCGTGCCACCATTTCTGTGCACAAACAGCACAAACTGCTCAGCCATGAGATCTGGCATCTCAACAATGTTCATTACATCCCTTACGGCTTCGTCCCTACGCATGAGATAGTCAATTTCTCTGGGAAGGTCCACCTCTATGGTCCGCTTCACACAGCTGTAGAGAAACTCGGCAGCCTCAGTACAATCAAAGTATCTATAGAGGTCCGCAGTATCATTTAAAACGAGAACATTTCCTTTGGCTGTTGGTTCCCATTCAATAAACTCCAGAAGTCGAGCTGAATGAGCCTGAAGCGTCTCGCGATACTTATCTATCCAGTTCAACATAACAGATGAGACAGGGAAAAGCATTCCAGGCGGCGTGAACTGTCGATCTGACAAGGTGTGATGAATTATGCATCGGTGAAGTCTTCCGTTCCCGTCAGCAAATGGATGAACGTACACAAATCCAAAAGCTGTAGCGGCGGCTTGAAGAACCGGATCTAAATTGCCTTCCTTCATGAGGATATTCGTTTTGATTAGTGAACTCGTCAGATCCGCAAGATCATCCGGTTTTGCGCCGATGAACTCGGGAAGCGGCTCACCATCAGGAGTGTGTTCGCCGAGGAAAACATTATTGGTACGCAACCCACCTTGAACAAAGCGGTTGTCTTCAATGAGAACTCCATGAAGACGAATTATTTCTTCAACTGACAAAGGGTTTTTACCCGCTTGCATGACAGCTCGGCCCCATCGTTCGATTCGATTCCGAGGCGGACGCTCTCCCTCTATTTGAAAACTGGCTTGACTGTCTGCCAGCAGTAAAAAACTTGCAGCGCGAGAAATAACCCCTTTGCTTACGTGACCGATGATTGTGAGAGCGGATTTTGAAAGGTCACTTTCAACATAGGTCATCAGCGTTGGCGTCTTTCTGATGATCGGACAAAAGCTGGCAGTGCCTAAGAGATTATCACGCACTTTATGCCGACGCGATAATGTGCCACTAGATTTGGTGAAATACTTGTCGGTATCCAGCAAGTCGACTGATGTGACATTAGGTGCATCAGGGACTGCAAGCATAGTTCCAGTAAGCAATTCATAGAGGTACCAGGCGCGACGCGTCAGCGTACTATTTGGGGCTGATAGCACGTATTGCTTAATTACTTCCGCAGGAAGGGAAAGGAACACACGCTTTAGAACCAGCAGATCGATTTTTTCGTGCCGCATTGCGAAATTTAAGTGCGCCTGAACAGTGGGCTCAAGCTCGTACCGCTTGCTGTAGATTTTCCAACCGCGATCTTGTCGTATATGTCCTTTTATATTTTGCTCGGAAATACAACTTAGTTCTCGAACAGGAGTCCGAACATTAAAGGCATGAACGAGCGCGGATAGTCCGGCAAGGCTGGTGCCCGTTGGCAAAGACGATTCTTGAAACAGAGCCGGTTTCTGACTAGGCAAGTCCATTTGTGGTTCCAAATCGTTCTTTTTAGGTTCCAAATGAGTGTATTTTACCCATAGAGGACCCAAATTACTTGAATATTATAATCATGGCTCCAAAATTTTTAGCCTCGCGACATTGGGTTCAGAATAATCAGACAGGTTCCAAATTCATCTTTTTTTGAATGTAGGTCTTTTGCCAAGCTTTTACACTACATTGAAAACTCGACAACAATGGAGTTGTGCCAGGGTATTCCATTTGTGGTGGAACGTTCGCGACACCCCTCTTGACATTTGGCTGGTTTGGCCGCACAATACAACGGCCCTTGCTTATTGATTACTAACGCGCCTTCACGCCGGCGTTCGAAGTCGCGCGCGGTCGGGACCTTACCACATGGCAAATACAGCCTGGCACGCTTCGGAACAACCGTATCAACGCAGTCAAAGCGATCGCTGTCTCGTCGGAGACGGCGGCGACAATTGTCGCAACACGCTGCAGGACCACGTAACTGAGGTGCGCACCAATGACTTCAGTGGCAATTATCGCGGCAGCACTTATTATGGCGACTCTTCATACGCCTATCTGCCCAAATTCGATGTCTTCAGCTGGAGCGGGGGCCAAGCCGAGGCGCCTGTTTTGAGAAGTCTCAATCAACCTCCCGATGCCGCCACCTTAAAGCAGCAATACGCCGGCGACCCTGTCGGATTGATCAAAGCCACTCTCGTAGCGAACATGAATCCTAATGATACGCAGCCTTACGAAACGTCTGACTATCGATATAGCGATGGACACCCCGCAGTTGGCAAATATGGCATGGGAAGCGAAAACATTCAGGCATGGATTGATGACGTTGCCGGACAACCGATCGATAACGCACGCATCGATCAAAGTGTTCAGGCTGGTCGAATTCCTGCGGACTATGCTGCACAACTGAAGAATCCGGAGTTTCAACAAGGATTGAAAAACTTCGTCACTGCAGTCGACAACGGCAGTGATATTTATCCCGAACAAATAGATCGTTTTATGCCACCACAAGTGCAAGATCTAATGGCTGATGATCTGGCTCATAAATTCATTGTGTGGATGGATCAGCTCAAACAACAACAAGCGCAGCAAAACGATACGCCTCAATCTGGTGCGGCTGCCAGCGGACCGCTTGCCGCAACGCTTGCAAAAGACGCGATGGATGTGGCTATGAGCATGGGCGGCACCCAGAGTCAGGGTCTGTGTTACACAGGCGTAGGCCGGGCGGCCGCGGAATGTGGAATTACATTAACCGGAGTGCCAGCCTATGTAGCAGCCGATCAACTTGCAGCCATGCCCGACAAGTTTCAGGAAATTGATTCGCACTCGCAGCTCCAGCCAGGCGACATAGTCGTTCACAACAAAGGCAACTCAGAATATGGACACATTGCAATTGTCGAACCGAACGGACAAGAAGCCAGTGATTTTGTCACCACCTTGATTCCGGTCGATGCCGCTCCGTGGGGGGGCTCCCGGGTTTTCCGCCCAATCGCATAACCGATCGTTTGCGCCTTTTCTCCGACCAGGATTTACCCTACTTGCCGGTTCGAATAAGACTTGCCGAAATATTGCTGGTGGCAATCCCTAGTGAACTATATCCGTGTTCGCAACTGTGCCTGTAACAACACCCAAGGCAGCCAGCTTTCGCTTGATTTCCGGCATTGCAGCGCGAGCTGCGACAACACCAGCCTCGATACCACGCTTCCCGTCGCCCTTTTTAAAAGACACCAGATTTATTCCGGTCGTATCGGGATGTATATACAAATCTGCGCTTTTAGAATTCGGTTTATCAAACGTAGCCAACTGAATGCGAAGCGCCTGTCGTCCCATTGAACCAAGAGCACGGAAGTTTTTGAGAGGAACTTCTGGTAGAGGCTCATCGATGTCCACAGCGATAACAAAGTCAGCCCCCATCGCGCGCACATGATTGACAGGAACGTTGTTAATCACTCCGCCATCGCAAAAAAGTTTGTCGCCAATCTGCACGGGCTTCTTCAGCTCTGGTACAGCGGTGCTGGCTTGCATAGCCAAACCTAGATCACCCTGGGTAAGCCGACAACTCTCGCCCGTGACAACGTTGGTAACAACTGCAGCGTAAGGAATACTAAGTTGCTCGATTTTCTTGGAGCCGGCCACTTCATTGGCATATCTCCTGAATTTCCATCCATAGTACAAGCCGTCATACGGACGATAACCAAACATTCTGAGAGTCAGGGCGGTTGGCTCTAAAGCAAGTCGCAAAATCGGCATCGGCACAAATTCTTTAGTGAATGTCCCTTTTTCGAACACCTCACCTATTTGATCTAACGGCACTCCGGCAGCATAGAAACCGCCTACAACAGAACCGATGCTAGTTCCAGCAATCATATCGATCGGAATGTTCTGTTCCTTCAAAACCTTCAAAACACCTACGTGGGCAGCACCGCGCGAGCCACCGCCGCCTAGAGCCAAACCGATACGCGGCCGACGATGAGCAGGTGATGATACCGTCGATGATGTGCTTCCCGAAGCATCTCCTGAACTTGAAACGCTTGTCTTAGCGTTATCGCCAATTTCTTGAGCGGTCACTGGTTTGGTGGCAAAACTGCTCACCGTCGCGAGTGAAATAACAAGGCCAATTAGATTTTTCATGCTGTATCCACCCTCATCCATATAAGCAAAGGTTACCCGAAAAATGCGTAAAACAAAATTGGCTTTAACTCATAAAAATTTCCCGTTTACTGATCATCGTGCTTACAGAAAGTGCGCAGGCAATGAAGTAAGCTGCTCTGAATCAAAAGCAAAAGTCCGCTTCAATTAGTCACCATGTTTTTCAGAATCCATAGCCTCATCGGCACCTCTGCAGCTCTTTATATCCTGCTGGTAACCGTAAGCGGTATCATCCTGCTGTTTGACGATGAAATAGGAGAATTGACTTGTGCAACTCCAAAACTTGCACCGCAAGAACTAACGGCTTCGATCGACGACATCGTCCATGATGTCGAACAAAACTTTCCTGGTAACAGCGTTACAGGAATATCCTTTCTCCCTGACAAGACCCAACCAATCGATGTTTTCGCAACCAAGGACGGAAACAATTGGATTCATTGCCTCGCAGATCCGTACACGGGTAAAAGCCTGGGTCTAAAAAAAGAAAACGCCTGGATAGAGATTGTGCGTGACCTTCATTTCAATTTGATGCTTGGAAGCAATGGCAGAAAAATCAACGCAGCAGGAGCTGCATGCATACTGATGCTGGTTGCGACCGGCATCGCGGTGATACTTCCAAACTGGAACAACGTTTGGAGGCAACCAGGGAAAAAACAATCAGCAAATCCCGCGTCTCGAAAGTGGACTTCTCATAGCCTGCTTGGGACTTTTGTTTTTCCCTTTTTAATTATGCAAAGCATCAGCGGTATTTATTTTTGCTTTCCGACTTTCTTACAAAAAAGTCTAAATGCAATTGCCCCCGTTTCGAGCCAGAAGCCAACTAGCAAGACCGTCTCAATAGCGGCGAACAAGACAACTGTTAAGACCACGCCGCAAGTAGCACTGAACCAAAAATCAAACACTCGAATCGATCAATTGATAGCAAAAGCCAAATCGCATATAAAAACCGATTCGGCGATAGAGCGGATCGCGCTTCCGAACAAGTTCGACAACACCGTTCAAATCTGGCTTGTCAACGACGACTCCAAGGGCGAAGTTGTTGGCAAAACAAAGATATGTATGTCACCGACGACAGGCGAAGTGATTTCTCTTTATCCAGCCGAAAGTCCTGCACCGGGAGACAAAATCATTCAGTGGTTGATTAGTTTCCACAGCGGAACATTATTCGGCGAAACATCTAAATGGTCATGGTTGCTACTTGGAGCCACCTTGCCAATTCTTGCAATAACTGGAAATAGGATGGTAATGAATCGAAGGAAAATACAATCCCCGAAGACGGAAATCGCAGACAAGAGAATTTAGTGACACGAGATGATCTGCCAAAGGTGGTTGTCAGGAAGACATCCTTTAGTGCTGAGTTGTTGTTAGTTAAGGATGGGAAATATGACTAGATTTTCAAGAGCAGTTTCACTTAGTTTGTCAGTTTTATCGGCATTCTCCATGTCACTTCCTGGTGCATTCTCGAATGCCCCTCCCCATTACTTCGTCCTGCCTGGCACTTGTGAACTCGCAGCTGGCAACAATTCCTCTGTGTCACTGGTGACCGTTAATGGAAAACCCGGTCTTAAGTGCTCAAGCAACTCTCCAGATTCTGCGTTTGCAAGCACTGCAGAATTTATTTACAGATCAACCGATCAGTTCGGTAATCCAACAGGTTTTGCCATCCCTCAAGGGGTTGCCTCATTTGATTTGATCAACAATACCCCAAACGTCCAAGACGTAATTCAAGTCATTGGATACTATGACAATGGAGCTGTTTTTTTGCTTGATACCGGCATCGAAAGTGCGTCATCTGGTCGGTACACAGTAAACACGGTGCAAAATCTTGGCAGCCTGAGAGCGATTGGCGTGCGTTACACTGCCGAATCCAACGGAAGCGTTATTGTCAGCAACTTCCAAATTAACGGCAGACCAATAGGTATCACCGGTATCAACCATAATATTGGTTGTTTGCAATTGCCAATAACTCCTTCGCGCGCAGCTGGCTGGACCAAGTAACTGTTCCGCCTTTCGAAACAAATAGCAAACACGAGTGGAAGCGCGTCCGGTTGGACGCGCTTCCATTCTGATTTACTAGTCAGATAAAATCGTACAGCTACTACAGTTAGCTCATCTACAGCAAGGTTTTTCAAAGGCGATCAAAATATGCTTTTCATGGTCATTGAACGTTTCAAGAATCAAGACGCGCGAGCGATTCACAAGCGCTTTGTTGAACGGGGGCGCATGATGCCGGAAGGGCTCACTTATGTCGATAGTTGGGTAGAAGCGAATTACGATCGTTGCTTTCAACTTATGAACTGCGACGATCCGAAACTTCTTCAACAATGGGTACTGCAATGGCAGGACCTTGTAGAATTCGAATTCATTCCCGTGGTGCCCTCAAAAGGAGCCTGGGAAAATTTTTAGCGACATTAAGAATGGAAATTAGTGACAGCATCCATCAGGAGTTTATATAGTCAGCGAATTCCTGACTATAAGCGGTCAATGCCCGTTTCTATCAAAAAGCTAATTCTCATCAGTCTTAGCGGTACCGTTGTGTAGTGTCATGTTATAGAAAAAAATTTGGCCTATTAGTGCATGCCCTTCTGTCTCTATAATCTGGTAAGTCGTCTCTTACCGGTTTAAACATTGCATATCCATAGATTTCTCCACAAAATCACACAGACCGGTTCAACAGGTGCACTTGCATTTGTTCCATTGCTAGCATTCACATCGGCCTTAACAATGCTGGCGGCAGTCCGAGCGCATACGCCGGCAGAACCAGCGAAATCATTGCCAACGAGCAAACAGGGCTATCATAGGCGTTTCGACGATGCACAGAAATGGGTGAAAATATTCGACGATCCTGCTCGCGATAGATGGCAGAAGCCGGAGGCTGTGATCCCAGCCCTGAACATTCATAACAACGACCGAGTAGCAGACATCGGTGCGGGCACCGGCTACTTCTCACTGCGCATTGCCAGGGCATTTCCGAGTGTCACAGTGTATGCAGCCGATGTCGAACCTGACATGATCGATTACATGAAAAAGCAGACGAAAAAGGAACTGCTGCCCAACCACAAACCGTTAAAGGTGAAACCCAATGAAATTCACTTCCCACGGAAAGTGAACTTGATCCTTGTAGTGGACACTTATCACCATATCGACGACAGAGTCAAATACTTTAGTGCACTGAAAAAGCAACTCCGCCGTAATGGAAAAATTGCGATCATCGACTTTACCGCGGAATCTCCGGAAGGACCTCCGCTCGAACACCGCATCTCCAAAGAGAAGCTGGTGGCTGAAATGAACACGGCCGGCTTTGCAGTTTCTGAGGATATCTCGCTACTGCCGAACCAGTATTTCCTCATCTTCCAAACAAAGCCATAACTTGGCTCTATTCGCTGGCTTTGTTATCACGCTGCGATTCTTGCTGGAGCAGTTTGATATCGGCTGCTGACAGCTCTGGGCGATCGAGCTTGAGTGTCAGCTTATCGAGCTTGCCGGTGAAAGCAAACGGCACCTTGTAGTCCTCATCACACACCGGAGTGCCCGTATCGGAGCCGATATCGAAGCTTTCGTCCCACTGCAAAATCAACGGAAGAGTGCCTTCCATCTTCTGCGTGCTCACCTCTTTGCCGTCTACCTTGAGCGTCCCAGTGCCACTGCGTCCGATACCACTCATGTTATTGAAGGCAATCGTGCCGGCACCGAGCCCATCGTACTTGAAGTCAAATTCCAACTCGTGCTTACCGGGGCTGAGCGCTGCAGGACCTTCCCAGCGAACGCGTTTCAGATCAGCCAGATTCCACAGGAACACGGGCTTGCCTTTAAGGAGATAGAATCCGTAGCCGGCAAAGCGTCCACCTGAAGTGAGCAGCATGCCCTCGGCTCCCCCTTCCGGAATGTCTACGTTCGCCTTGACCGTGTAGGATGTGTTCAGCAAGACTGGCGAATCACCCTGCGGAATGCCGGTCTGAGGCTTTGTGTAGACAAACTCGCTGCGTCCCGCAGTGATATTCGGGCGGGCGGCGACAAGACGCGTGGCGCAGGTGGCATCGAGTGGAAGCACCTGGTATTTCTTAGCCTCGCTGAGGAACAAAGCCTTCAACTCTTCCAATTTTGCCTTGTTCGTGGCGGCCAGGTCATTAGATTGAGTCCAGTCCTTTGTCAGGTCATAGAGTTCCCAGGTTACATTGTTCACTGGGTCCTGGTTGACAGGTCCCGCAGTGACCCACGGCGCACGCACCACTTTAGTACTGGCGATCCAGCCGTCGTGATAAATAGCATGATCGCCCATCATCTCAAAGTATTGAGTCTTATGTCGCGATGACGCACCTCCATTGGCCTTATCGAATGTATAAGCGAAACTGACACCTTCAATTGGCTTTTGCTTAATGCCATCGACTGTGTCTGGTGCCTGAATACCACAGGCTTCGAGAATCGTTGGCACCACATCGATTACATGGTGAAACTGATCGCGAATCGCACCCACATCATTGATATGTCCGGGCCAGGAGACGCACATGCCTTGAGCGGTGCCGCCGTAGTGCGAGGCGATCTGCTTGGTCCATGAATATGGAGTACTGAAAGCCCAGGTCCAGCCCACTGCCATGTGATTATAAGTGCGGTCAGTACCCCAGACATCGTAGAAATGCTTGAGTTGCTCCTCAACTGGAACCATCATTCCGTTGAACATCGCCACTTCGTTTGGCGTTCCTACAAGGCTACCCTCGGCACTGCCACCATTGTCTCCACTGACATAGATGATGAGAGTGTTATCTAGTTTGCCCATATCTTTGACAGACTGGATGACGCGTCCAATTTCATGATCTGTGTAAGCCAAGTAAGCCGCGTAGACGTCTGCCTGACGAATAAACATCTTCTTTTCGTCAGCAGTCAGTTCGTCCCAGTTCTTCAGAAGGTCATGCGGCCATGGCGTAAGCTTTGCGTCTTGCGGAATCACACCCAATTTTTTCTGGTTTGCGAAGATCTGCTCTCGCAGTGCATTCCATCCCTTATCAAACAGATGCAAATCACTGATCTTGCGATCCCACTCCGGTGTGGGATGATGCGGTGCATGTGTTCCACCAGGAACGTAGTAGCAGAAGAACGGCTTGCTGGGGTCGATCTGATTGAGCTGGTTGAGCCACTGGATCGCTTCGTCGGCTTGCGCCGTCGTAAGATTCCAGCCCTTTTGCCCCTCGTAAGGCGTTATAGCCGTAGTATTGCGAAACAGGTTTGGCTGCCATTGACTGGTATCGCCACCCAGGAACCCGTAGAAGTATTCAAACCCCATGCCAGTCGGCCACAAATCGAACGGACCAATCTGACTGGCCTGGAATGTCGGTGTGTTATGCGCCTTGCCGAACCAGGAAGTCGAGAAGCCGTTATCTCTGAGAATCCGTCCAATAGACGCCTTATCCTTTGAAATAATGCTGTTGTAACCGGGGAAACCAGTTGACTGCTCCGAAACTACGCCAAAGCCGGCAGAGTGATGATTACGACCGGTAATAAACGCAGCCCTGGTCGGAGAGCAGAGCGCCGTTGAATGAAAGTTCGTGTAACGCAGACCAGTTCTTCCGATCATGTCTAGTGTCGGGGTCGGAATTACACCACCGAAAGTACTCGGGGCGCCGAAGCCAACGTCGTCAGTGAGAATAAGCAAAACGTTCGGGGCACTTTTAGGTGGTACTATGCGCGGTGCCCACCAGGCTTTAGATTGCGCGGCAGTATCTTTGATGACGCCGCCAAAGGCAGGCTCCGGAGCCGGCAGTTGCTTGCCATCGATGGTAGTTGTTGCACTGGGCGAACCAACCACTCCCGTCGTCTGTTGAGCAGATGCGAATGGAGCGCTGAGCAGAAAGCAAACAATCAAAAAGAACAGCGCTCGAAATTGAACCTGCGACATTGCTGTGTGGTCTCCGTTGAGTAAAGAGCGTCGATTATACTCCAACAGCCCTGCTGACAACAGGGTTCGGCTCATCATGAAGATCCAGGTTCTTATGACTGACGGAGTTCAATCCGAGGCGATTCAGTTTGCAACTTCTTGCCCTTCCTGCCCAAACTGACATTGTCGCGAAACAGGAGCCCTTACTTGCAATCAGTCAGAATCGAACAATTGCGGAGATCTGTGTGCAAATTGCTGTACAAGTTCCAGCCCAAAAATAACTGTCCACCGCGGGGAGCGTTAATCTCCCAGAAGCTTTCAACATTTCCGACTGACAAATGCCCTTCTCCCGCAAGAGTCACTGATAGACGGTCTAGTCGTCGAGCGCTTGCATCACTGATGCCGAAAGATGTTGGACCAAGCTGAACTTTCTGCCAGCCCAGTATCTCGTTGAATCGCTTAAGGCTGTTGAGAGGAATCGATTTTGAGTTGCCGTCGCTAAAACATACGTTGATATTGGAATTCTTGAGCGCATTTGCATCGCTCTTGAAATAAATGGAAGCGACACTGAACTGTACTTGAGCTTTTTGATCGGCAGTCAAACTATCGTACTGCGGAAAAAACGACACACCAGACTGCCCTGTTCCCAAGTTAGTCAATGAAGCGGCTCTATCATTCCCGCCCAGACCTAGCGAATCGGCATCTTCAAGCGGAGTTATCTGAACATAGGCTGCAGTTGCTCCATCACAAGCTCCGAGGTGAACATCGCCTTCACCAAAGACTTCGCGGCGAGCAGTAGAAGGCGCAGCAAACATCAAAAGTAAAAATAGCGACGCAGCAGTCGAAGCAAGAATTTTAACTTGTTTATCCATCCAGAACCTCGTTGCTTCTTCGCCAGTTGAAAACTCGATGTGACTAAGTTTACACGATGAATTGACTGTGGCCGATCACCCACTGAATTATGCTCCGCTGGTTAACACCTCACACGACAGGTGGTAAATCAGTGGCACCAGATCCAGAAATATTCACTTTCACAATAGCGAAACAACTTTGACGAAAACGGAAAAGCAGCGTTAAATAGAGCCTTATCGCATACAGACAAGGACATCTAAATTGAGCCAGCACACTGCAACATCCGACTTCGATCCAAATGCCATGGCGACACTAGACGGCATTTTTGGTCTTCCCTTCAGCACGATAACAGCGGCTCAGGTAATTCTGCCGGTCGCCTGGGAAGCGACAGTATCATATCGCACCGGCACCGCATCAGCTCCGGAAGCAGTTCTACAAGCATCGAAGCAGGTGGACTTATACGATCCGTTTGTTGAGGATGCCTGGAAAGTCGGGATTGCAATGCATGAAGACATGGAAACACTGAGCAAACTCAATGCCGAGACTCGCTCGAAAGCAGAGCGATATCTTCAAGCACTTGCGGAGAATGGCACTGAAGACGATGTCCTTCTCAAAGAAATAAATTCAGACTGCGAAAAGATGAACGACTGGGTACGAAAAAATGCACGTCAATATCTCGATAGTGGAAAACTCGTCTGCGTTCTGGGAGGCGACCACAGCGCACCACTCGGACTGATTGAGGAACTGGGGAGGAATCAAACTTTCGGCATACTACATATTGATGCACATGCCGATTTGCGAGATGCCTATGAGGGCTTCCGTTATTCGCACGCATCGATTATGTTCAATGTGATGCAAATCAAAAATGTAAGCAAGCTGGTGCAAGTTGGCATTCGAGACTACTGTGACGATGAGGTTTCTCTGGTAAAAAATTCAGCTGGACGCATCGTTATGCACACTGATCGAGCACTGAAAAGCCGAGCCTTTCGCGGCGAATCCTGGCACGCAATTTGTCAATCAATAATCAATGACTTACCGCAAAACGTCTATCTCAGTTTCGACATCGATGGACTCGACCCGAAACTTTGTCCAAATACAGGTACACCAGTACCTGGAGGGCTGGAGTTCGAACAGAGTCTTTTCCTTGTTCACGAAGTGCTTCGCTCAGGAAGAAAACTGATCGGATTCGACATTTGTGAAGTCGCACCGGGCAACGATGAATGGGACGCCAGTGTTGGAGCGCGTCTGCTGTACAACTTCGCCAATCTGGTCGCTGCCTCGAACGGGCTCGCAAAATTTAGCGAAGCTTTTCAAACAGACATAAACTAGCAATTGTTGAGCCAATCCTGGCAAACAGAACTAAGGCTCAACTCGTGAGCTGTCAATTCCCAACTCTTAATCGGATAAGTCAAAAATTTGTGAATGAGTCCGTCAATCATTCCGAAGGATGAACCGCAAACCATTCACTGTCGCTATTATAGATTTAAGGACATTTATATCCACAATTAGCGAGGTGACAGTCATGGCTGATGGAAAAACAATTTGCACAGTATGCAACTACATATTTGACGAAAAGATCGGTGCACCAGGCACTCGAGCGGGACAAAAGTTTGAAGAACTGCCAGAACAATGGCGCTGCCCCGACTGCGGAGCCGATCAGGCAATGTTTCAACCCTGCTCTTGCGTAAGCGTCTCGGACAATGAGCACTCAGACTCAGTCTATTCCGATCGGACGAACAGGGCATTCCTTATCAACCAGACACTCGGTTCGATCGTAACCGAACTCCCAGAATTCGCCTGCATCTTCGAGCAATATGGTCTCGACTATTGCTGCGGCGGAAAAAAATTGCTTGAGCAAGCGTGCAATGAGAAGGGCATAAGCGTGAATCAGTTGCTTGCTAAATTGAATGAGTATCAAATAGAAGCAGAGCAAAGCAAACAATTAGAACTAGAGCCAGATTGGACCAAAACCACTCTGCGTGCATTAATCGAGCACCTCATCACTCGCTACCATGAACGCTTGCGCATCGAACTGCCTCGCCTCTCGGAACTAACAAAAAAAGTTGCCCGAGTCCACGGCGTGAATCATCCGGAAATGGTTGAGGTCTCAAGGATCTTTCACTTATTCAGAGAACAGCTTGAACAGCACATGCAAAAGGAAGAATTGATATTGTTTCCTGCAATCACAAGCATTGAATCTGGCAGAACTACTTACTTCGGATGTGGTGGCTCTGTTGACCATCCGATAGAGATGATGACAAAGGAGCACGACGATGCAGGAGAAGCGCTGTCAATGATGAGCAAACTGACGAACGATTACACTCCACCAGAAGACGCATGCAACACGTTCAAAATCCTACTGCATTCACTTGCCGCACTCGAATTGGAAATGCACCAACACGTGCACAAAGAAAACAATATTCTGTTTCCACGTGCACTGAAATTAGCTGGAGCAGCTGTCTGCAGATAGCGCTGTAGCGGTCCGAGATCTATGGTGACCTCCTGGATCGTACGGGTAAAGGCAAAAGGTACTTTTCCTCCGGCAGACGAGATAAACTTAAATGGATCTCTCTAAGGAATGACTACCTCTTGGATGCAAGCAATCAAACTGAAAGTCTGCCGGGCAAGCGAATCGATAGCAAAATAATGCAACAGCACGACGAGCTGACGAACGCGTCCGTGCGACCGGCAATGCAAGTGCCAATGCGAGTGCCCAGCGCCTGGTATTCGGTCGCTGCAAGCACAGAAGTTCGAGCAGCGCCTTTTCCCGTACAATTATTCGGCACAGATTTCGTTTTATGGCGAAATTCATCCGGACAGGTTGTAATGCAGACAGACACTTGCCCGCATCGCTCTGCAAAACTGAGCTTAGGCGAAGTGCGCGAAAACTGCATAAGCTGTCCGTTTCACGGATTCAGATTTGATACTACCGGAAGTTGCACATTTGTTCCAGAAACGGCCAAAGCGTCCCCGAATCTATGCGTAGACACCTGGCAAGTACTCGAACAAAACGGCTTCATTTGGATTAAGCATGGAAACTCTCAGTCGCAATCACCACCATGGTTTGCAGAACTCGACTCTGGTCTCGCCATGCACGAGTCAGTGCATGAATGGCCGACACATATAACAAGATGCGTGGAAAATCAACTCGACTATGCACACTTGCCTTTTGTTCACAGAACGACAATTGGAAAAAACGTCGATGTAAAAGGCACCAGGAGAATCGATTGCGTAGACGATCGAATATCGATGTATGTGAGCGATGCAAATGCACCCACCGCAGCAATTCAATTCATTTTTCCGAACTTATGGCTGCTTACTATCGCACCTGGCAAATTCTATCAATTCATAAGCTTTGTGCCTGTTTCAAATACGAAAACGCGTCTGTACCTGCGCGCTTACCAGCGGTTTATGACAGCACCATTTATAGTGCCACTGCTAACACCGCTTTTCAACAAATCGAACAGCGTAATACTCGATCAAGATCGTCGCGTTGTTCTTTCGCAAAGACCAACAGTATCTACAGAAGCAACCAACGAGAAACTGTTTCCCAGCGATCGAGCAATTGATTACTTCCGCAAACTCTGGCGAGCTAGCGCGCACCCATCGTCGCAAGAAATTGATCAGGAAACCTAACTGCCCTGTGCGAAGTGTTGTTGCACCTTAGCGAAACGCTCAGAAAGTGACCCACAAACAAGATCGCACAGTTGAAAAATCGTCATATCGGCGACTGAGTAGTAGACAAACAAACCCTGCTTGCGCCTATTAAGAATGCCCTGATCCGCGAGCAATGAAAGATGTTTGCTGATATTCGCTTGACTCATCCCGGTAAGATCGCAGAGTTCTTGCACCGAGTGTTCTTTATCCATTAAGTATTGAAGCAACTCAAGCCGAGTAGCGTCTCCCATCGCCCGAAAGCGTGCAGCGACGATCTCGAGCGCATCTTTGGAAAGCGGCTGTTTTTTTCCGGCAGACGACTTAGCAACTTTCTTCGAAACCATTGCATCCTCCATTTCTTACCATTCACTGTAGCAATACAACGTTAATTCGTCAATTGACTATTCAACCAATTAACGATATATTGAAATTGGGAAAGTTGAATAAGGAGAATCTTCAAATGCCTAGCATCGGCACGATCAGTCGGCTCAACCCGAACGAAGTACAAACATTGTTAGCTAGCGGCGGCGGCATTCAATTGATAGACGTGCGCACACCGATGGAATTCGACAGCGAGCACATTCAAGAGTCCAAGAACATTCCACTTGACGACCTCGCCAATCGCGGCGGCGAACTGAAAAAAGAGTGTCAAAAAATTCTGATTTGTCGCACAGGCAATCGCGCTGGTCGCGCCGCCGACTTGCTTGCCACATACGGAATGGACGTCGGCGTTCTGACCGGCGGCATTAACGACTGGAAAAAAGCAGGACTCAGCCTTAAGCAAGGGAAAAAGCGATTGCCGCTGGAAAGACAGGTACAACTGACAATAGGTGCCATCTTGTTGTCTAGCGTCGCAGCAGGCTGGACTATCAACAAAAACTGGTTCATCGTGCCAGGGTTCATTGGAGCTGGTCTGACATTCGCCGGACTGACAGGCAACTGCGGTCTCGCTATTCTTCTTGCAAAAGCTCCATGGAACAAGCTGACCCCCTCGCCCACATCCGCGTCCCCAGCGGCGTCCAAACCTAATTGTTGCTCAGGCGGCTAGAGGTTGATCAATCATGCTGTTTTTGAGCATAGCACTGGGTCTTCTTACAGGTGGGCTGCTCGGTCTTCTTGGCGGAGGAGGGAGCATAATCGCAGTACCGATCATGGTCTACATTCTGGGACTCGAGGCAAAAGCCGCTATCGGCACCAGCCTTGTGATTGTGGGAGTGGCCAGCTTCCTAGCTGCAATCAGCCACTATCGCAGAGATTCAGTGCTGATTCGAACCGCGCTTCTGTTCGGAGGCGCCGGAGCCATTGGCAGCTACCTGGGGGCGATTGCTGGAAAGAATCTGTCGGACAGCACTCAACTGATTTTGTTCGCTTTAGCCATGGCTCTGATTGGTGCGCTAATGCTCATGCAACGGCAAAAACTGCCTGCAGAAAGTGCTTCTATTGAAGGAAACAAGATCGCCAAAATATTGCTCGCAGGTTGTGGCGCCGGCGCCCTGACCGGACTGCTAGGCGTCGGTGGCGGATTCATCATCGTGCCGGCGCTGACGTTCGTGGTCGGTCTCAGCATCAGAGAAGCAGTCGGCACCTCGTTGCTCGTTATTAGCATGAACAGCCTCGTTGGCGCTGCAACATATGCCAGTTTCGTGCGCTGCGGAAATACAGTTCTTCCATTTGTAGCGGGAACTATAGCCGCCGCTCCCATAGCCGGGCACTTCGCGCATCACGTGCGGCAAAATCAGCTAAAAACGGGCTTTGCCATCACTTTACTGGCTCTATCTGGCTTCATGCTGGCCAAACAATTTCTAGGATTTTGACGAGGGAAAAGACATGTATTTCAAACAATTTTATCTAGGCTGCCTGGCTCATGGATCGTATCTATTAGGGTCAAACGGAGAAGCGGCGGTTATCGATCCACAAAGAGACGTCGATCAGTACATTGAAGAAGCGGAGAAAAACAATCTCAAGATCAAGTACATCATTGAGACACATCTGCATGCCGACTTTGTCAGTGGACACTTTGAGCTTGCCAAAAGAACGGGAGCAGAAATTGTTTTCGGCTCTCGAGCAGGAGCCTCCTTCAAACATATAGCCGCCAAAGACGCAGACGTGCTCAAAATTGGCAACGTAGAACTTGAGATACTAGAAACTCCCGGGCACACCCCTGAAAGCATCTGTATTCTGGCAAAAGAAAGTACGGGTACGGGTGCGGCGGCAAAATTATTCACCGGTGACACCTTGTTTATCGGCGACGTGGGACGACCAGATCTGGTGGCAGTCAAAGGTTACTCAGAAAATGAAATGGCTTCTCTACTGTACGACAGCCTCTACAACAAACTGGCAAAACTCGACGATGCAACAGAAATCTATCCCGCCCATGGCGCCGGTTCTCTGTGCGGTAAACAACTTTCTGATGAACGAACATCAACAATAGGCAAACAAAAGCAGTTTAACTATGCCTTCAAGCCCGGCATTAAAAAGGAACAATTCATAGAGTTGGTGACTACCGACCTTCCAGAGGTTCCGGCATATTTCCCGAAAGACGCCGAACTGAATAAGCGCGGAGCGAATGCGCTCAATGAGCTGGTCAAACCCAAAGCGATGCAAGCCACTGAGGTCAACAAGGAGATGCAGCGCGGTGCAATTTTGCTTGACGTCAGAAGCGGACAAGAATTTGCCAGCGGTCACGTCAAAGGCTCGCTTAACATTGCACTGAGTGGTCAGTTCGCCTCATGGGCCGGAACTATGATCGACATCAATGCGCCAATTGTTCTTTTAGCGAACGACATAATTTCCGTCCAAGAAGCAATCCTCAGGTTGGCTCGCATAGGCATCGAACACGTAATTGGTTATCTGGAGAAAGGAATGATCAGTTGGAGTGATGGGGGCTTCGAAATCACACAAACACCGGTAATTACGGTCGAGGAACTGCACGAGGAGCTGAAGGAAAACCAGGATATCTACATACTCGACGTACGGCGCAAAGGAGAGTTCGAAGAAGGACACATACCGGGTGCCAGAAATATACCGCTAGCTGAATTGCCCAGACACAGTGAGGAAATTCCCGAGAACAAACAGTTTGCAATTGTTTGCGCCAGCGGATATCGCTCATCAATTGCCAAAAGTATTCTTGAAAGAGCCGGCGTTACAAATTTGATGAATGTGCTGGGAGGAATGAAAGCGTGGAATAATAGTGGTTTCGATATATCTCGAGGCGAACCGAGCATAAAAGAGCCCAGCCACTCAATCTAAACCGGGTGACTAGAATGAGAAAAGCAGAACGACTTGTCATCGTTGGCGGTGGCACCGTCGGCATTTCGGTCGCAGCCAGACTGCGAAAATCGCTTTTCGGTGCCGAAACGGCTACACATCATGCCCTCTAGTCACAGGCTATAAAAGTATAATCCTGGCCTAATTCGACTATGCGTTGCAACCACAAGAAACATTTCCATTCGACCAGAGCCAGGAGCGATACTCTATGTATCTGTTGAAAAATTATGTTTTACCAGTTTTCTACTGGGATGGAATGTTGAAAGGACGATTGTGACAACGCATTCGCCGCATGTTTGTTCTGACGTCGTTGTACATCCCCCTCCGCCGCATGCTTTTTCTGACATCGTCGCACATACCCCTCCGCCAGCTGCTCGAGTCTGTCCTGAACAATCTTCATGGCCCCAAGAAAAAACAATGAAAGCAACATTGCCTCAGTAAATGGTTCGTTCATAACACCTGTATCTCGACTGGTATTGCATATTCAATGAGACAACATTTCACAGCAAGAAGGTGTCAAGTCGGCAGCACAGTTGTTAAGAATCAATCAAATCGCAACGCAGCGCTGAGAATCAACCAATTTGCTTTTAGGGTTTGCGGACATCCAGGTAAAATAGCCACCCGCCAGATTCTTCACATCAAAGCCCATTTGCTTGAGTGTTCTATAGGCCATGTATGAGCGTTGCCCACTCTGACAATACGTAATTATTTGCTTGTCTTTCGGGATCTCTGAAACTCTGTTCCGCAATTCAGGAAGAGGGATATGAATACTGTTTTGTATGAATCCCCTCTTTCTTTCGGCGTCGGTTCTGACGTCGACGAGCACGAAGTTGCTGTCGTTCAAAGCTTTAGCAGCCTGGCGCCAATCAACTTGAACAACCAAACCATCGAGAATATTTGTCCCCACCATACCGGCGAGATTGATCGGGTCCTTAGCAGATCCAAACGGCGGAGCATAAGCCAGTTCCAACTCAGCCAGATCTCGGATTGTCATTTTCGCTTTTATAGCAGTCGCTATAACATCGATGCGCTTATCAGCACCGTGCTTGCCGATTATCTGCGCGCCCAGCAACTTTCCGGATTCGGCATGGAAAATCACTTTCATATCTAGTCTTTCCGCGCCGGGGTAATAACCGGCATGATGACTGGGGTGTACGTAGACAACCTCGTACGGAATCCGCAATTCGTTCAGAGTCTGCTCGTTCTGCCCGACTGAGGCAACAGTAAGGTCGAAGACTCTGAGAATTGCCGTGCCGATGGTGCCATCGTAACTTTCATTTCTGCCGAATATATTATCTGCGGCTATTCGTCCTTGTCGATTTGCAGGTCCTCCAAGAGCAATGAGAGTCTGTGTATCAGTGATCGGTTGGCGCACCTCAATGACATCGCCAACAGCCCAGACATGAGGAGAACTTGTTTGCAAGTGCGCATCGACTTTAATTCCGCCTCGCTCGCCAATCTCCAGACCGGCGCTACGTGCCAGCGTTGTCTCAGGACGCACACCAAGCCCCAGAATAACCATATCCGCAGGAATAGGGGCATGACTTCCCGCCTCTACCCAGCAGGATTTAGGACTGACGCCTTTGCTTACGATTTGATCTGCAGCATGAAATTTTGAGATCGGAGAGCCCAAAACGAGACTGACTTTATTTTTCTCCAGTTCGTCTTGAACAAGCGCCGCCATTTCTGGATCTAGTGGCGCCAAAACGTGATCTCGCCCATCGAGCAAAGTTACATCCATTCCCTTATTCGCATATTGCTCAGCGATTTCAAGCCCTATAAAACCACCACCGGCAACTACCACACTTTGAGGGTTTTGGCGGCGCACCCAATCTTCAATCACTTCTACATCTTCAAGACTACGAATCGTGAAAAGTCCGGGTAGATCAATTCCTGGTATTCGAGGCTTGAGCGGCGCGGCACCAACCGCCAGAATCAACTCATCATAGGTCTCTTGATAAACTCGGGAATTTTTCGTTTCGCGAATTTCTACTGATTTTTCTTGCGCATTGATAGACACAACTTCACTATTGACACGAATATCAAGTCGCAACTTACTCCTGAGGTCAGGTTCCTTAACTACCAACAGCCGATCTTGAGACTCAATCTCACCGCCCAGGAAATAGGGCAATCCACAATTCGCGAAGGAAACATGCGCGCCTCTTTCTATGACTATGATTTCCGACTGCTCAGAAAGACGACGCGCCCTCGCCGCCGCGCTCATGCCGCCAGCCACACCTCCAACAATGACAATTTTTTTCTTCGTTGCGGCTTCTTTCGCTGACATTTTTCAAGCTCCTTATATTTCCGGCCCGGACTGAATTACTATATCGCTAATTGGTTATATAGCAAATCATCCTAAAGTAGTATTGGCTGCGAAATTCACAAACGTTTGGATCTCACAAGAAATCGACAAGCATTGATCTGGCTCCGAGATTCACAAGCGCTTCGAATTACCAGCAATGCGCATCAATGTAGAGAGCCTTTTCTTCTCTTTTGCGGATAAATCGAGACTATCTACAGATTCGATTTGCAGCGTCGACGCTTCTTTCACTGCGCCGGTTTTCATCCAGGTGACAAGTTTTTCTATAACGGCAGGAGTGTAGCCACCTTCTTCAAGAACCAGATGCTCACCGGTTCCATCAATAAGAAAAGTTTTGTTCCCAACCGGTATGTCGGCGAAAAGCCGAGCAACCGATTTTGGAGAGACCAGGTGATCGTTAAGCCCCTGTACGACCAGAACCGGCGTTTGCAACTGCTTCGCGTAACCATCCGTTTTCGAAATGAAGTTGAGAAATGCCGTCGCTTCCCCCAATGTAAGCTTCAACTTATGAGAGTGATCGTTGAGCCAGTGCCGGGTCAGCTCAGGATTGCTTGTCGCCTGATGGATTATTGCTTTGCCGGCAGGACCAGGCGCACTATGCGGAAAGAAAACCAGCTCAACAATTCCCTTAGCGGCAGTACGATGAGTCTTGAGCAACTTCCAGGCTGGCGCTGAACACACGACGCCATCAACAAGATTTGGGTTCTCAGCCGCTATTCGAATGGAAAGAGCACCGCCCATAGACTCACCAACCAGGAATACTTTGTAATCTGGATGCGCTTTATGAATCGATTCCAACAACTGCCGTACATCGCCGACTGTATCGACGCAATCAAGCTTGACCCTATCGGGCTGGTCGCGATCGGGCCCGAACCCACGGACATTTACACCAAAACCGTCGATACCAGCTTCAGAAAGTTCCTTTGCTAACGGCTTGTAAGCCCTTGCACAGAGACCCAAGCCGTGGATGCAAACAACGATCATTTTTGCGGGGGTCGGACTTTTCCACTCCAGGAAATGCGTTCCACCAACTACGACACACGAGGGATCTTCCTTACAGAGAGCACCAACACTGTCTGACGAGGCGCTTGAAGTTTTGCTGTTCGAAGCGCTTGAGTTTACGCCTGAAACTTTCGACGGAACCACCTGCGACGAACAGTTCTCGGCGTTTGCAACTCCGAACGATAGACCCAGCAGGGTTGCCGCTGAAAGAAAGCACAATTGCTTTTTGAGCGAGTGAACATTCATTTTAGCCGGGACCTTTTACAACTCTTCCTAAATCAAATATATCACTATATCGTTGACTGGTTATATATCAAACATATTAAATATTCCGGCACATTGGCATTCCAGGGTGTTCCTAATAAAGAGCTAGCCTGGTCAGTTATCGACTTTCTAAACTTTTAGATTGACTATCTGGAGACTCTTCTCCAGAGGACTTATCTCTGACAGCACCAGTGTCAGCGCTGGAAACTCCATCAGCGGTGATCTGCATAGAGGGGATAACCTGCAGCCGGAATTTAAGTGGCATATCCGTTTCGCGGATCAGAAAATCCTGTACTAACGCCACTTGCTTCACTGTAATCGGCTGCCCCGGCGACAACACCGTAGCGCTGACCGTCATAGGACGCTTATATCGCTCCACCCTAACATCATGAAGCTCAACATCCTGGAACGTATGCGTCCTTTCTTGAAGAATTCGCTTGATGTTGGCATTGATTTGATTCTCCAGGACGAGTTCTCTCATACTCAGTGCTAGAGGCACTACGAGCAAAAGGCTCAATACAGCGGATATGACAAGCCCCTTCTTCGCCCGGTGCAAAGGCGTAAACCCCATCAACAAAAAAACAATCGCACCAGATACAGTGATTCCAATCAAGTTAGTTACATAAAGAAGAGCTGCGCCAGAGAACACGGCAGCGTTAGCAAAAGCCAGACCAATACCGACAACACTCAGGGGCGGTACCAGGGCAACAGCTATCGCTACCCCCGCCAGAGTATCAGCAAGCTTTTCATTTGCCTGACAATAAGCACCGATAGCACCGGCAAACATTGCCACACCCAGATCCAACAGCGTCGGCTGCGTGCGACCGAGGATCTCCGGAGTCAGCTCTAGAGATCGAAAGACCATGCCCAGTGTGCCGGAGATGAGAATCGTAGTGAGCGTTCCCACCACCAGCGTGAGAAAAGCCCGCCCGAGCAGCTTGGTATCCGCCGTCAATGTAGCGAGCGAAAGACCAACCAGCGGCCGCATTAGAGGCGCAATAATCATGGCGCCAATGATCACACCTGGACTGTTCTGAAAAAGCCCAAAGGTGGCGATGAAAGTTGCTCCAGCGAGCAGCACGAGGAAGTCAACAGACAACCTGCTGATTGATTCGAGTCGCTCCTGCAGAGCGTTCAATCGGGATTCTTCAACTGGATGCAATAACGGTGGCATGATACGAGTAAAATGACAGCCAAATCACTGTTCATTATGTCATTATTTGAAATCACAGGTCGGTACAAGCAAATGAGATGTTTCTACCAAACGCATCTGGACAATGGACGCCACCATATATGAAGACAGCAATCCTGAGTAAAGCGCACCAACAGCCACAGTTAACAGACGCAGAACGGCCAAAGGTAAAAGAACACGACGTATTGGTCAGAGTGGACGCATGCGCTGTATGCAGAACAGATCTGCATGTAATAGATGGAGACCTGCCGTCACCCAAATATCCACTCGTACTGGGTCACGAAATCGTAGGCACTATTGAAGAGGCTGGTAAGAACGTCGATCAATTACATGTTGGAGACCGAGTCGGCATTCCCTGGCTTGCCTCTGCCTGCCTGCAATGTGACTACTGTAAAAACGGCAAAGAGAATCTGTGCGATGAAGCGAAATTTACAGGCTACACCGTAGACGGTGGCTTCACAGAATACACAATAGCCGACTCGAGATTTTGCTTTCGGATCCCCGATAACTATGATTCCGTACACGCCGCGCCTCTACTGTGCGCCGGACTGATCGGCTGGCGTTCGTTGAGGTTCACAGGCGATGCTTATAAACTGGGCATCTACGGTTTCGGCGCTGCGGCGCACGTGATTACTCCTGTCGCCTTGAGCGAAGGGAAAAAAGTCTTTGCCTTCACTTCTCCAGGCGACACAGAGCGACAGGAATTCGCAAGAGAACTCGGATGTACCTGGGCAGGCGGCTCAGATCAAAACGCCCCAGAAGAGCTGGACGGAGCAATCATTTTTGCTACAGTGGGCGCTCTTGTTCCGACGGCGCTGAAAGCCATTCGCAAAGGTGGAACTGTCGTCTGTGGCGGCATTCACATGAGCGATATTCCATCTTTCAGCTATGACTTGCTGTGGGGCGAACGAACTGTCAGGTCTGTTGCAAACTTGACGCGAGCGGATGGTCACGACTTTTTCAAACGAATTAGTGATGTACAAATCCAAACACACGTGCGAAGGTTTCCCTTGTCTGCATTGAACGACGCAATCGACCAATTCAGGCACGGCAAAATCAAGGGCGCAGCCGTCATCGTGCCCAGCCAGTCTTAATATGTTTAGCTTTGACGACAAAAATCTGCTAGCAGAGGGCAAGAACGAAATGTCCACGTTAGTGCGAAGATATGGGAATCTGGAGCAGACGGATTAGAGACCTGATATGCATGAACGACATCGCCACTTAGATAGGTCAAGGTTGACTACTATTGTGCTCGCCACTCTTCTCGGTCAAATTTCAAACTGGGCACCACCGGCAATGGCACAACCAAATTTAGCAAAAAAGAATTTCACGCCACTGCTAGATTCATTGCGGAACGGCATTTCAGATCCCAAAACAAGCAACAAAGAGCTGATGCTTCAAGAGTTCGCCGTCAATTCTCATGGCGTGCAGCGCAAGTACTTTTTGCACATGCCGGCAAAATATAATTCAACAAAACCAGCGCCGCTCGTACTGGCTTTTCACGGGGCAGGAGGTCATGCGCGCGCTATGCCGCAACTGACCAATCTCAATGATTGTGCCGACAAACATGGATTCATAGTCGCCTATCTGGAAGGTCAAAATACGCGCTGGAACGAAGGACAAGGCGGTACAACCGAGGCGGAACTGACGGATGTCAACTACACAAAGGCAGTGGTCGCCCAGATCCAATCGAAGTACAAAATTGACAAGAACAGAATCTATGCTGTCGGCATCTCCAATGGTGGTTTCTTCAGCCAATTTCTGGCCATTACCATGCCTGGAACACTAGCTGCAATAGCGTCGGTCGCAGCCAGTATCGAGGAATCGACATACAAGAATTTCAAACCGCCAGGTCCAATCTCTGTGCTGTTTATTCATGGCGATGATGATGACGTCGTGCCTTACGCCGGGGGCTCAATCGGAGTCGAACGCACGTTGGAGGAAAAAAACTCACGTCGAGCCATGTCTGCCGAGCAAGCTGTCGGCTACTGGGCCAAAGCCGATTCGATAAGCAGCAAACCTGCTACTACGAAACTGCCTGATTGCAAGCCGCCCGACGGAACGCATATCGTCAAGACGGCGTATGCAGGCGGAAAGAATGGTACAGAAGTTGTCCTCTTGACGGTACAGAATGGCGGGCACACCTGGCCATCAGGTTTGCAATATTTGCCTGAGGAACTGGTAGGCAAGACGACCCATGCGATAGATGCCAGCGAAGAAATTTGGAAATTCTTTGAACGGCACCAGCTGACACATTAGCCCGAATCCGTCTATTCCAAATTCACTACCTTCAATTCCGAATTCCCTATCTTCGATTCCGAATTCGCCGACTGAATAGCCCACAATCCAGGCACGTTTTCGCGCGATTCCTGTAGCCTTTGCGTTATCAACACCCCCTCAACGGAGCACAACACCCAAAGTGCCAGCGAAACTGTGATGAACAAAGTATTTCCAAAGCACCAGAAAAATACGACAAGAAAGAAAATACCGTACGCACTCAATCTAGCCAAATCAGAATGATAGGCGGGGAATGTCCGAAACTTGGACCAGCAGTACCATATATGGTGAATCTGAAGAGCAAACCCGACAAGAACGAGCAAGCAGTTCTCACTGATTGCATAGCCTCTACTGACACAAATAGCGAGCGTTACCGCCATATAAAGCGCCAGATCGGAGATACTATCCAACCGCGCACCGAACTGAGAACACCAGTTAAACCGTCGCGCTATAGCGCCGTCAAGCATGTCCGAAATTCCTGCAGCAACGAACCAATAAATAAACGACTTCCAGCACGATGGATTCGTACAATCAAGAGCTATGGCTGTTGCCGCAAACAAACGAACGAAAGTGATGATGTTGGGGATTTGGTTCATTTCTGCAGCGTAACCGCAAACGAACCTCAGTGCTCTCCTGATCAACACTTTTCGAATTGTTGGACGGCGGGCCCTCGCCCAGCGCTTCGTCTTACACGAGACAAATCGCCAAACATCAAAACGAGCAAACCAGAAATGACAGGACTTTTGAAGAAAGAGTTCAGAGCAGTATGTTAATATCGAAAAACGCTTCTGTTTAGCAGTGACGCTCAAAACCAGGTGGCAGAGCAGAATTTAATGACAATTAGTCAATTACTGCTTCGAGCAACAGCAGGAAAGGGGGAGAAAACCAAATTCCCAGCAAAGCTCGCCGTTCTCATCCTGCTAAGCCCTTTCATTTGCCTTCACATGCTACGCTGCAGGGCAGTCATTTTGCCCATAGACTTTCAGGCAGATTTATGGAAATCGAACGTATCTCTGCGACTAAATATGGAACATGATTTGCTGACGAAGAATAGAGTCATCGGACTCACGCAGGCAGAACTTGAACGATTGCTTGGCTCGCCTGATGGTGACCCGTGGAAAGAAGAGTTCGATTCAAATACTCTGTTCTATCGGCTCCAGCAGGGAGACTTAGTGAAAACCGGCAAGTACATTGAGCTCATCGGGTTCCAAATCAAGAATAACAAAGTGGACGGAGTTGTTTACGGGCTTGAGAAATATTGGTAAGACGCTACAGCAAAGCCGCCATCGCAAATTCTAGGCTTTCGTCACACCGACTAAATGCTGAACTAAGATCTCACGCCAATCATTACGCGCGATATTGCCGCCGCAAATAACAATTCCAACTTTCTCTTTGGCGCCGAATTTCAAAAGCTTACGACTGATAGCGGCAACGGTTGCAGAAGCCGCACCTTCGATCAACATGCCTTCATTATCCAGGAATTCAAAAACGGTCGAGACGATATCTTCTTCGTCGACAGTAATCCAATCATCGACCAATTCTCGAACAAAGTCGAAAGTTATTGATTCAGGCTCGATATTTCCGGCAATGCCGTCTGCAATCGTTTTGTCCTGGAAAGCGCGCACAACGCGACCAGCTACAACTGATGTGCTCATCACTGGAGAGTTAGCTGCAACCACACCGATAACTTTGATGTCAGGATTGATGGACTTTGCAGCAATTGCAATACCACTGGCCAATCCGCCTCCGCCCACCGAAACCACGAGAGTCGACAGCGTCGGAATCTCCTCCAGCATCTCTAAAGCAATTGTGCCGGCACCGGCGATTACTTCTTTATTGTTGTATGGGGAAAGGTAGAATCCTTTCTTTTCGTTAGCCAGACGACGGGCGTATGCTTCAGTCACATCGCACTCATCGCCATGCTGAATCAGGGAAATGCTGTAACTCTGCAGCTTCTGCTTTTTCAACGGCGAAGCAGTTTGAGGCACACAGACGGTCGCTTGAACTTCGGTGTGAACAGAAGCCTCCGCAACGCCCAGTCCATGATTACCGGCTGAGGCAGTGAATACCTTATTGATGTGATTTTCTTTCGCCCAGAAGAGAGCATTCAGAGCGCCTCTGTATTTGAACGAGCCAGTCACCTGAACGTTTTCCAACTTCATATAGACGTCGGCGCCAGTGAGGTTACTCAGCCAGCTGCTTTTGACGAGCGGCGTGTTGGCAATGTACTTTCCGATGCGCTTCTTAGCTACCAGCACATCGCCCAGGCAAATTTTCTCTTCTGACATGTTTCAGCTCACAAAAAATTCGAGAAGGTGGAACACCAACTCTTCGAGTAACACATCAACAATAATACTGGAGCGGGTAGCGGGAATCGAACCCGCGTGTGCAGCTTGGAAGGCTGCCGTTCTACCATTGAACTACACCCGCATAGGTGCCAATCGTATCATATAGATAGCGAGTAGTGGTTGTAAAGCCACACAGAAAGTTGCAAAACTCGCACCAGTTTTTACTTTACACAAATTGGCTTGACATCAAGGCTTCGATCGCCGCTTGTGGAGAGAATCTCTAGCTTTACAAACAAGTTTAAGAATTTATGAGAAAGCCCGAAAACGCAGGTTATTAATTTGTCTGCGGCTCTCTAGGATGATAGCCTTCGTATATCAATTGAATGAACGTCGCTCGGGAAGATAGTCTTCCAGGCGGCTGGTTTTTGCTGTCTCAGAACCTTCAACTTGCTAGGGTATCCATGGTCACGTTAATCCAACGCCTCGCGGCAATGTCAGATCCAAGCCAAATATCAGCTTCTAACGCAGGTCAGCCAATACCTAAACGGCTCGTGCCTCCGCACATCGAAGCCCTGAAACCCTATCAACCAGGACGCCCTCCTGAGCAGCTCAAGAAAGAACTCGGCATTGACCGATTTATCAACTTAGCCTCGAACGAAAATCCTCTTGGACCACCCGAGAGCGCGCTCAAAATCATTCAAGAATCGCTGCAAGACATGAACCGCTATCCCGAGATGGGAGGCATGCGTTTACGCTCAGCCCTGGCTGAACGCTACAACGTGAAAGTAGAAAACGTCGCGCTAGGCAGTGGCTCGGAAAGTACCATGGCCAACATCGTGCGCGCATTCCTTCATGGCGACGATGAAGTACTTACGTCTCAAGGCACTTTCATTGGTCTTTACGTTTTGGTTCGCGCTCAGGGCGTGAAGCTCAACATGGTGCCGCTGAAGAATTATGCATTCGACCTGGACGCGATTGCTGGAGCAATCAACGACCGCACCAAGATTATCTATCTGTGCAATCCGAACAATCCAACCGGAACAATCATTACTCGCAACCAATTTGATGACTTCATCAAGAAGGTGCCAGAACACGTTCTCGTCATCCTGGACGAAGCTTATTACGAATTTAGCGGAGATAACCCTGCCTTCCCAGATTCAATGAGCTACAGACTCGACAACGTCCTTACGCTGAGAACATTCTCAAAGGCGTATGCAATGGCCGGAATTCGACTCGGATACGGACTCGGTCACGAATACTTGATCGATTTCGTCAACCGCATCAAATTGCCGTTTGAGCCAAACTGCCTGGCACAAGCTGCCGGATTAGCAGCACTTGCTGACGACGCGTTTTTAGAACGAACACTCTCAAACAATAAAGCCGGAATGAAATTGATCGAACAAGAACTCGATCAGTTGGGATTAATGCGCGTACCTTCACATGGCAATTTCATCCTTGTCGAAATGGATACAGCAGAGCGCGTCGCACAGATCCACGAGGGACTGTTGCGTCACGGCATCGCGATTCGCCCATTGACTGCATTCGGACTCCCAACATGCGTCCGCATAACAATAGGTAAACCGGAAGAGAACGAATTGCTTGTAAAAGCTTTGCGCAACGTCGTTCCAACATTGTCGTAAAGAGTTCGTCAACCAATTTCCCAGGCGATCGGAGTATCCAACTCAAACAGCTCGCATATACAAGGCATATAAAACGGCAAAAAACCAATACCTTTAGAAATCTGATGTTGCCGACGTTTCAGTGATTTTGGCAATTTGAACTGAGCAAGAACCAGGTACTTTTATGTCTTCAATAATCGACATTCATAAATTGCTGAGCGAAGAGTAAACCCAGTTCTCATCAAAACTTCAAGCGAATGGAGCTTGCAGTAAATAAGTGACAAGGCTTGCCAAGAAGAATACAGAATGATCTCTTAAAGCGGGCTCATTAAACATGAAAGCGGCATACAATCTGCACATACCCCAGATTGGAGCGTAAACGAAATGACAACAACAACACCAACAAAGAAAATTGTAGAGCAGACTTGGACAACCAAACAGATCCAAGAAGCAGCTGCTGCAATGGCTGCAAACATGTGTTTCTCAGCTAAGTCAGTTCTCCAGGAGCATGGCGACATGGCTTTGCTGAACAAGTATGAAAACACAGTTCGCCAGGGCAAGATCGAGCACTACAAAGCTCTCGGTGTTAAGACCCCGATCGAATTGGTAACAGCCATGGCGGAAACCGAAACCAACGTTTTCGGCAGCAAGATCGAAATCTTCGGCGACGACAAGCAAGCTGAACTCCACTACCTCTCATGCGCAATGTGGAACCAGATGGAAAAGAAAATGGGCTGCATGACACCAGAACAACAAGAAAAAGCTGGTGCTTCATTCCAGAACTGCGTAATGGAAACCGCTAAAGCTTTCGGCTTCAAAGGCGAAGTCAAATTCGGCGAAAAAGAAGCAACAATCACTTTCATCAAGTAATTGTAAGCAAGCGAAATTAATGGGAAGGCAGCTTTCGGGCTGCCTTTTTCATTGGGCAAACTCAAGCTATCTGGATTCGCGCGCCACGCCTAATTAATCATGCAGAGCCGTTATACCCTGTGTAAAGGCCAGAAGTGGCGGAGGTCCTGATGATTTACGACAAAAGCCTGAGCCGTACCGCAATGTGGATAAGCCTGACAGCCGCAGCTTGCACGCAGTTGCAGTTAGCTGCTTGCGCTCATAACAGCGAGCAACGGGTTGACCGGACCACGCCTTTAGTACCTCAAACTGCGAAGCTGGACACAGCCAGAACTGTCGAAAATCGGTTGTTCGGCTCTGCCCAGAAAATCGATGCCGAAACCGAAATCAGTGGATCGGCCCAGACAACCACCGATCAGCATCACACTCAGATGTTTCAGCTTGCCGCGGAAAAACTGACGGCTGGTGAAGAACTAAATGCCGAAGAATACCGAGCATTGGGCGTAGGCATCACGGGATATGAGGTCTACAGTAAGTTTTTCAAGAATCAAGGCGTAGTAGAAGCCGTCTATGAAGATTCGCCTGCTGACCGCGCCGGAATCAAAGTCGGCGACAAGGTGACGAATCTACACATCTCACAAACAGTTGAAGATAAAGCACGCGCAAATCCTGCCCAACCACTGTGGTCGGTGGCTTTCAAAAGGGTGGGTACTCCAGTCGAATTGACAGTAGTGCGCCATGGGAAGGAGATCCCGATGACTTTGATTACGTATAACATCGAAGACATCAAGGATCCAGAAATCCGGCACATGTTCGAGCAGATGATTAGCAACCTGGGATTTCCAAAAGAAGGCGAGTTCAGCGCTACCAGCATGAAAGAACTAACTGGTGCACCTGATCCTTAGTGGTTCTTCTTCTAAAAGAACTATCTGGTGCATCTGCTCCTTAGTAGCTCTTCTTCTGAGTCAGACGCGGCCAATCATCAGTCCGAAAAGGAGTAACCGGCAACTTGTCGGCGCTGTACAGATTCACCGTTGGGTTATCAGCCCATCCATAGCGCACAGCTGTCGGAGAAGGAACACGTGGACTCGAGACGATCACACAATCTCCATCGACCTGCGCATCAGCATTTGTCCAGCGCTTATTCTCGCCGGCGATTTCAAAACCTGTGATTGGCAACGAATTTGAAATCAAACCCTTATCTGCATATCTGAATTTGATTCGTACCTTATTGCCGTCGATTTGCATGGAATCGTAGATTGGACTGGCATAGGGTCTCGAAATATGATACTGAGTCGCCAGTGCTACGGAAGCCAGACGTCGCGCAATTTCCTTTTTCTGTGTGGCGTGCATACCGGCATCAGCACCAGGAATGGTGTCAAGAGTGACCACCATATAAGTGTATGGAATTCGGCGGCAAATCGCTTGCGTCTCACGCATAATCGCCCAATCACTGTCCTCAGGCGCCTTTTGTTTGGCACCATAATTAGGGAGCTGCACAAAAATAATAGGCAACGTCGGATCTTTGAATTGATTACGCCAATCTGACACCATCAGCGCAAACAATCTTCTGTAACGCAACGCAGATAGATAAACGTCTGCTTCCCCTTGATAGAAAATCGCTCCGCGCATGGCAAACGGTGCTACGGGAGCCAACAGTGTATCAAAAGCCACCGATGCCTTCTTCATTCTTGGCGGAGAAGGTTCTTCGGGTTGCTTTCCTGTCTTGCCGTTTGCAAACCAGGTTTGCAAATCTTTCTTGTACTGATCCATCGAATCTTGATAGAGCGCGAAACTCTTATCGGAATTGGTACCAATCGATTTGAATTCGTTGGAAGTATCGATTGACTTGCGGCTTACGAAAGTCTCCAACGACGCACCACCGTGAGCCGATTGTATTAATCCGATCGGCACATTCAGGTTCTTATACAAATCCATTCCAAAGAACAACCCAACACCCGAGAATTTTTCCACCTCTTCTTTGGTTGGAGCAGTCCAGTGAACATGAGGATCAGTTTGGGGAACGAAGGCGCTTTCATCGTTGTTGAGTTTGAAAAGTCTGAGCGTCGAATTCATGGCCAAATTAGTATCGCTTTCACTATGATCGATTTTGCGATACGGCAAGCCCATGTTCGACTGTCCGGCACAAAGCCATACTTCGCCCATCAGAACATCATGAATGACGATCTCTGACTTCCCATGGATGACCAGTTCAAGCGGCGTGCCGGTAGCGGCAATGGGCTTCAATGTTACGCCCCACCGTCCTTTGTCATCAGCAGTGACGACAGAGGCCTGGTCAGCAATCTTTACACCAATCAGCTCACCCGGCTCCGCAGCACCCCAGATACGGATCGGTTTATCACGCTGCAGCACCATGCCATCAGAAAAAATCCGCGGCACTTTTGGATTTGCCAGCGCGGGCGAAGCAAATCCAACAATGGCGCTAAATACGCTGAAGGCGTACAGAACCGAAAACAACCAGCGTATCTGGTGCTTGATACCAAACATGCGAACTATGACCATCCCCAATATGCCATCCGAACAACAACCATCCGAACTACAATCATCTGAGTAACAAGTTTCCGAGTTGCAAGTCTCTGAATTACAAGTTTCCTCGTTTTTCTTGTTCAAGTTCGATTGATTCGAACAAAGCCTGGAAGTTACCCTTTCCAAAACCTTTAGCGCCTTTTCGTTGAATTACTTCAAAGAATAGAGTCGGACGATCTTGAACGGGCTTTGTGAAAATCTGCAGCAAGTATCCATCAGATTCTCTATCTACAAGAATTCCCAGTGGTGCCAACTGCGCAATATCCTCATCGATTTTTCCGACGCGTTCAGGCAACGCATCATAATACGATTGTGGCACAGTTAAGAATTCGATGCCTCGATTGCGCAATTCGCTAACGGTCGCAATGATGTCTCTCGTTGAAATGGCAATGTGCTGCACACCAGGGGCGGTGTAATAGTCGAGATATTCCTGGATCTGTGATTTGCGCTTGCCTGCCGCAGGTTCATTGATAGGCATTTTGATTGAGCCGCTCTTGTTTGCCATAACTTTGGAAACAAGCGCTGAATACTGCGTGCTGATGTCGCTGGCGTCGAAATATTGATAGACGTAGAATCCAAAAACGTCCTGATAGTACTTGACCCACTTCTCCATGTGATCGACTTCGACGTTACCAACTATGTGATCGATTGCAGCCAGACCGACTGACTTGCCCTTCTTGTTAGTGACGGGTTTGAAACCTGGCATGAATGGTCCATTCCACTCATTTCGTTGCACGAACGTGTGGATTGTATCGCCATAGGTTCTGACTGATGCCGACATGAATTTACCGTTCTCATCCTCGAATTGAACGGGCTTGCCGGCACAGGTTGCGCCGCGAGCTATGGCCGCCTCGTACGCCGCTTTGACGTCGCGAGTTCTAAACCCGACAGATTTGACTCCATCACCATGCTGATGAACATGCTCAGCGACGTCGCTGGTAGCATTCAGAGATCCAGTCAGAATCAAAAACACATGATCTTGCTTGAGAATGTACGAAACCTTGGTTCTTTCCCCAGTCTCGAGCCCACGGTAACCAATCAGGTCGAACCCGAAACCCTGGTAGTAGTAGTAACAAGCCTGTAGCGCATTGCCGACATAGAATTCGACATGGTCGAATCCATCAACCGAGATTTCATTTACTGCTTGAGCTCTCTCAAGTTCCGCCGAATTTTTGGCCATTAACCAATCCTCTTACTTGCTTTTGAACGTCAACTGTATGGCTTTCGCCTCTTTGTTTGCAGGCTCGGCTGCAAGCACTTCTTCTACCAACTTTTTTCCTTCTTCAGAATTTTTATCAAGAGCCAAAAGTGACTGAGCCAATCCCAATTTGGCAGGGGCAAAGTCTGGTGCTCGCTGAACGAGCAATCGATAGTCTTCAACGGCGCCTTTGGCATCACCAGTGGTGCGCTTAATCTCAGCCAACTTGAACAACTTAATGGAACTGAATTCGTTGCCTGTTACAGCCATTTGATAGTACTTCAGCGCTTCTTTTTTCTTGCCGAAGTGCTCGAGAATCTGCCCACGCATAAACTTCAACGTCAAGACATCCGGATATTTTTCATCAAGCTTGTCGAGCATCGCAAGCGAGCCCTTCTCATCACCGGCTAAAGCCTTTCGCCAGGCAATCAAGCTTTGCTCAGCAACTGCAGTTTCAACCTCAGCGTTAAAACCACTCAATTGTTGATTCTGGGCAGCGACCAATGCTGATGCTTCTCTCGAACTGGACGAACTGGACGGATTTGCAGCGTCGTCGGATCGGTAGTAAAGATTTTGTCCCTTTTCTACCTTTCTCGTAGCTTCTGATGTAGTGAGGGTTTTAGAGCAACCGCCGGCTAGCAGCACAGTTGCAACCGAAAAGCACCACAGGCTTGTTCGTTTCATGTGACCGTCCAATAACAGGCAAAACGCATTGCCCTACGGTTTAAAGCATACCTTGAAGCGGCGCTCCAAGCTTGATTTTACAGATTAACGCTAACTAGCTTTACGGCAGAAGTGGAGCGTGTCCAAATCCTTGCACTGACTTTGAATCTTTGATTTTTGAAGCTGAAAGATTGCGACGCAGGCTAGACTCCGGCAACGGTGGAGGCAGCGAATCTTCTTCGGTGGGATCTTCGGCAGCAACTTTCTCTGCAGCGTGCGCATCCTTCGCCTTGGACAAAAGATAGTGAATACGCGCATTTACACGAGCAACATACTTTTCGGGAACAGCGTTTTGGTAGACCAGATCCACGAGAATGCGCGATGCCTGGTAAACCTTGCCGTTCGCTTCCAGTAACTCTGAGAGCGCCACTCGCAAAAGCAGGTCCTTCGGTTTTTGGTCTTTGAGAATCGTCAATCGGTCGATTGCTTCATCCAGTTGCTGAGGACGGGCTTTGGTCAAAGACAACTCGTGATAGGCAACGTACAAAGATGGATCCATCGATGTCGCCTCGAGCAATTCGGAGGCGGCTTCTTGATTCTTACCGGCAATTCTCAGGGCTCGACCCAGCTCATACCGAGCTTTGGCGTTTTCGGGCGATTGCTGCACAACCTGGCGAGCAGCTTCAACGGCGGCTTCGGGGTCAACCGACTGCGGGTGTTGCGAATATTGCGAGTGTTGCTGCTGAGCTGAGGCAACGGTCGATGTGGCCAACACAAAACCTGCGACTGTGCCTGCGAACGTCCCGGCGGTCGTGCCGACGACGATCAGTCCAGAGGCAAACGACAACAAGGAGCCCCGCAAAGCGGACCCCCACAAATTGCTCTTACTATCGTTTGCCTTACGTAAACAGGGCAAGGCTTTCGCACTCCTGAACCGGTGAAAAATAATCGCGAACGCGGCTTATCCTCTTAGCTTTTTGGTCTTTTGTCAACAGGAAACCACTCATACTTTGCGAATACTCAAGAGATAGTGACCTTCCGGGCACTTAATCTGCGCCTCGATCGTGTGCCCTTCCGCACCCACACTGGATGTTACGCTCTCAACGGGCTCACCTGCGTCCAGTAAAACGTCCAAAACGTCGCCTGACGGCACCTTATCGAGAAAGAGCCGGGTCTTAACAAAGTTCATTGGGCAGGCGACGCCGCGCAAATCGAGATCGTGCTTAGTCATTACTCTTATTGAAGCAGGTCTCAGGGATACATGTCGAAGGAGACGGGCAATCCTCAACGCCCTTGTAGCGCACCCATTCCTTACGAAAGCAGTCCCGGCCCATTATATAGCCGGCCAGTCCAGAAACAAGCTTCTGCGGCGTTTCCTGCTCTATTGCAGCCAGGCAATCAAGACAGTAGACCACCTCGACATTACCCAGAGCCAAATTAATTACCTGTTTGCGAAGACAGAGAGCAGCGCCGCACTTGCTGCACTGAACCGGAACCCCTTCTACTTGATCAGCCATTTTTCAAACCTGGACGGCAGATCGGCATTTTACGCCTTCCTGTTCGTACTTTCCCGATATACGCTCACCAATAATTCACATACGCTACATTCAACCTCTGGAGTCCTAAAGATGGCAGCCGAAAAGCTGACTGTTCAAGAACACCAATTGCCTCAGCTAGACACCAAAGACTCGAGCCAGAAATGGCGCGACGAACTGGGCAGCGTTCACTTCAGACAAGCCGCGTCGGAAGTGGTGAGCAGCATCGCCGCCGGCACCAGCGGCGCAGTCGCCTATGGATTGCTGTCAGCGTCAGGACCATACGGTAAGGCACTGAGCATTCCGGTCGCCATGCTGGCCGGCAGCGTCACCAAATATGGTGCCAAAGGCGGACTGCAAGAAGCATTTCTAGACGACAAAGATCACACGCTCTCCAGTGCCGATCTAGCCTGGGGCGCAGTAGACGGCTCATCCGGAATAAGCGCCAGCCTGGCAGATCAGGGAGCTTCGCGAGCATTTCTGCGAAACATGGGGCGCAAAGAATTAGGTGCACAAACATCGCTCGAAACAGCCGAGCTGGCCGGCAAACAACTAGTGGAAGGGCACGCCTGGAAAGGAATTCAATACAACGTGTTCCGGGGACTGGCAGGTGGTGCAGCCGGTAGTGCAACATGGAGCACATTCCACGAAACACACGACAACTGGAATCAAATCAAAAGCAACCCGGTTGATGGCATTGCATCCACTCTAACGGGAGTCGGCATAGATACGGCTATCGGCGCCGCGACAGGTGGAGTCTTCGGCGGTGGATTGACAGCACTGCGCCGGTCACCAGAAATTGTCGGCAGAACCATGGCCGGTATCAAAGGCGACCAGAGCTACCTGAAGATGAATGAGTTCGTCATCAACGACTTCCACAGCAACCTCGACCGCCTTCCCCAATTAAAAACAAAACTCGATGAACGCACAGCAGTGTCTGCAGCCCGCGGCGTATCTTCTGAGTTCAACGTGGCTGGCGACGCGCTCTCTGGACACGTCAATTTCGCTTACACAAGAGGTGGCGAAGTCGAGAATCAAGCACTGGCCAGAATGGGCTTGAAAAACATAATTCCAGGCAATCATGAATACGATGCTGCAGGCGGTAAATTCATACCGGAGCGATATCCGACTGTGATGGAGCCAATCCTCAAGGAAAACCCACAGATTTCCTTGCTCAATGCCAATCTCGACCTTTCTGCTTATCCTGACTATGCCAAACTAACCAAACCATATGTGGTGCACGAGATACCGGGACCGAACGGACCTGAAAAGGTTGCCACAGTCGGATTGATCACTGAAGAGGGCGCAGTCGGAAAAATTCGCTATGAAGATGCGGCGCAGACGGCAATCAAAACAGTGCGTGAGTTAAACGATCAAGGCATCAAAAACATCAAACTGCTCACGCACTTAGGTTTAGATGAAGACAAGAAACTAGCCCAAGCTTTGCTCGACAACAACCTCGTTGTGGCAAAGATTTCAGGCGGACACACACATGATGTGATCGCAAGCCCGCTCTGGGTGCGAGAACAACAAACGCTTGCAGACAAACTGCAATTCTGGAAAGCGCCTCGAGAAATTCCAATTACACAAGCAGGATCGAGCGGCAACTATCTGGCTGAGAATCACATCGTCTTCAATGCGGACGGCTCAGCCAATCGCTGGCTCACTACCGGGCGCCTGCATAGCGTAAGAGATGTTGCACCAGATCCCGGTCTGAAATCTTTCATTGAATCCCAAACGGCCGAAATCAATCAACTCAAAGCAACAAGGTACGACGCCACTGCCAGTCAATCATACTCTCTGGCGAATGCCAGAAATCGTGAAACAGCTCTGGGTAACTTGATAGCAGACGCAACACTAACGGGATTGCAAAAACGCATGGGTGATGAGGCACCACAAATTGCCATGGTGCATTCCGGTGGCATCCGTTCATCCATTCCAGGTGGACAGCCGCTCACCAGGCAGGAAATCGCCAACGTCTTCATGAACGCAGGAAATGTGGAAGGCGAGCAGAAAGAGCTGGTCATGCTCACATTGAGCGGGAAGAACATCAAAGACGCGCTCGAATACGGTATCCGAGAATATCCACTGGCAGAAAACCCATCGCTCGGACAGCGCCTCTCGCAAGTCTTTGGAAATACATCCAACTCGCGCTTCGACGAGCCTGGAAATTTTGTTCAAGTCAGCGGCATGAAATATTCCTTCGATCTCACGAAACAACCGTGGAACCGCGTTACAGACGTGAGCGTAAGAATGCCCGATGGTTCTTATCAAGCCATTCAAGATGGCGGCGCTTACAAAGTGGTGACACGCTTCCATCCCGTAGACAAATGGAACAAGGCGGGTCTGTTCGGCGATACTCTGCCTGAAGACGAAATCTATGCTAAGTTGAATGCCAAGCCGATCAAGGTTTCTCAAGTCGATTTGCTCGGCGAACACATCCAGGGGCGCTCACTCAATCCTCTGGTCGATTCGAAAGTCGAAGGACGCGTAAACAACGTCACACCAGTGTACAAAGACATTTCAGTTCGTCCCCAGCCTTCGATTGTTGGATATTCAACTCTGGCAGCGCAAGATGCAAAACCCGACAATACGGAACGTCGCTAAGATATCGATTGCAGTCCTCACCGTCAGCTTGATCGCAACAACAGAAGCTTTCGCCACCGCAGACGAAGATTGTTACGAGGCAGTCATTCGCGGACGGCAACTAGTCGCAAAAAACGACCTGGTCGGCGCCCTGCAAACATTTCGCACCGCCCAGCGCATACAACCAGTCGACAGTAGACCTTATTTCTGGATTGGCTATTGCCTGGAGCGCAGCGGCGATTTAAACGGTGCAGTCAAGGCCTACGCCGACTGCCTCAACTCAGCAAAAATGCACGGCATGGACTCAGCCGAACTGCGCGTTGATCTTGGCAATACGCTCTGCCGTTTGAATTACTATAAAGAAGCGATTTTCGACTACAAAAGAGCACTGGTCATCGATCCGAGTTTGACTGTTGCTCACATCGGCCTGCTTAGAACTTATATTGAAACGAAAGACTGGCCCGCTGCCAATCGCGAATTCGACTATTGCACAACCCACTCGATTACAAGTCCTGAAATCGACTATTTGCGCGCTCTTGCACTGACGGCGCAAGGAGCAAAAGCAGAGGCGCTGGCGCAGATCCAAACTTTCATAAGCTCTAATCAAAGAACATTACAAAATACGGCGGTCATGGAAAAAGCTCGAGCCCTTGAAGCAGAGCTGAAACGACCGTAGCTTCGCCCAACCTTGAGTGCTTTTAACCACCCGCCGGACAATCTGTATGTATGCTGGATTCAAGTTGTCGTACATCGCCGCCTGGTATCGCACTTAAGCCGGTGCCTGCGCAATCACCGGCGAGACTCCATCACCGGCAATTCCAATCCAGGTAACTTCAATCCAGGCAACTTCAATTACCGGCAAGACTCCGCAATCCCAGCAGAGAACACAGAGAACATAATGGTCAACAAGAAACTGGACCTGAGAGTTGAACGTGACAGCCTTGGCGACGTACAAATTCCAGTTGGAGCCTACTGGGGTGCTCAAACGGCACGAACGAAAGAACATTGTGCTGTCAGCGGTCTGTCTACACATCGAAAGTTAATTGAAGCCCTTGTGCTCGTAAAAAAAGCGGCTGCCATCACCAATGGTGAACTGAATGCAATAGAGACAGCAGCCAGCAGAGCGATTACCCAAACTTGCGATGAAATTGCCAGCGGGCAGTGGAAAGAACAATTCGTCGCAGATGCCTTTCACTGGGGCGCCGGTGAAGGACTGAACGCAAACGTGAATGAGGTTTTGGCCAACCGCGGAGCTGAAATCGTGGGTGGCAGCGTCGGCACTTATGATTTCCTCGATCCAAACACGCACGTAAATTTTGGGCATTGCAACAACGATGTCTACCCGACAGCTATGCGCATTGCTCTTCTGCTAAGCTTGAAACAGTTGGAGCCGACACTGGTCGACCTGGAAAGATTGCTGCGGAGAAAGTCGCTGGAGTTCGACCGTGTCGTGAAAGTCGGCCGAACACATCTGCAAGATTGCTCGCCGGTAACACTCGGACAGGAGTTCAATGCTTACGGCTCCTCGGTAGAGCGCTCCGTAAGGCGCATTAAGGAATCGAGCCAGAACTTGCTCGAGCTTAATTTAGGAAGCGCCGAGACCGGCACCGGATATGGTGCAGATCCAAATTTAAGCAAAAAAATGATCGAGCGTCTTTCGCAAATGACAAATCTGCGTTTGCGGCAGGCGGAAGATCTTTTCCGCGTCAGCCAGAGCATGTCTGACTTTCTCGACTTCTCGTCATCCCTGCGCGGACTGGCAGTTGACCTGATCAAGATATGCAACGACTTAAAATTGCTTTCCTCGGGTCCTGGTGGCGGATTTGGTGAAATTTCTCTGCCGCCGATTCAACCGCAACCAACAGCGCTGCGTCCCGGACACTGGCCCGAGAAGACACTGCCGCACTTGCCGGAATGCCTGATAATGGCTTGCTATCAAGTTCTCGGCAACGACTACACAATTGCGCTGGCAGCACAATCAGGGCAGTTAGAATCAAATTCAATGACGCCTTTGATAATCCATAATCTGCTGCAGTCAGTCGATCTTTTAAGAAACGCCATACATCCCTTCAATCAAAAATGCCTGGCCGGAGTCTCAGCCAATACGGGCAGGTGCAACGAACTGCTAGATAAGAGCGGAATCAGACATAAAGAAATGTGAAACTCAGGCATCAGCTGATCACGATTCTTTTTGGTTACGATATGAGGCACGTTCTTCACTGAATCTCTTCGAGATGAGGATATTTAGACTATATTTGCAAGATAAAACGCAAGATATAGAGAACGCAAGAATCACATTTTTCGATTGCGGGGAAACGTTTTTATGCTAACTGGATATCGATTCGAAATGATTGTCGGCTGTATGAGGTCCGGCAAATCCAGCGAATTGATTCGTCGCATCGAACGCGCCAGACTGGCCTACTTACCGACCATCATCGTACGTCCGACGATGGATACCAGATCTAAACCAAATTTCGTGGAATCCAGAAATGGGTTAGCCTCTCAGGCAATCTCAGTCGATACGCCACGCGACATCCTCAAGTATTCATCTCAAGCCGTCGTTATAGGTATAGATGAATGCCAATTTTTCTCCGATGACATTATTGATGTAGTGCAAATTCTGCTCAGCCAGAAAAAGAAACTGATTGCCTCTGGTCTCGACCTCGACTACAAAGGCAAACCATTCGGACCAGTTCCCAATTTATTGGCAATAGCAGACCGGGTCGACAAGCTTCTGGCAGTCTGCAGGAAGTGCGGGTCTGATTTCGCCTGCCGCACCCAGCGCCTGGTCCATTCCAGCGAACAAATATTAGTAGGCGACGCTCAGTATGAAGCACGCTGCTTGCACTGCTTTGAAGCTCCTTACGAATTCCAACTAAAGCTCAGCCTGCCAGAGGAAGCTCTGCAACCAGAAATTAGAAACGAGCGCACGAACTCTCCACAACTGTCGCTCGTCGAGGATTTTGGACCAACAGATGATCTCAGGTCCGATATTATCCCCATGGTTAATATAAATCAGCGCTAATCTTAGTCTCCTGCGTTACCGCCTATATGACATGGGCATATCTCTGGATGATGGGTCGTGGAAGGCTCATGTTTCTGGAGAAACATCCCATGATTAGATTTGTTCGCGTGAAATTAATCCGCTCCGTTGCTGTTATCAAAGGCGCGCTGACGGCCCGAAAGAAACAAGAGGCGCATACGCCTGCTGTCAATCCCTGGGAAGCCGACCTGATGAGGCTTGCCAACGAACGAAAAAATGAAGTCATCTCCGTGACAACTCCAAAAGAACATGATGAGATAACACAGCTGGTTAATGATCTTGCCAAAGCTGTAAAGAAGGAAGAAACGGCTTTACAACAGCCAGCCGACCAGAAGCCAAAACGCGCCGGAGACGGCACAGTGCACGATCTTAAATCCTGGTGGGGCGATTCCCTGGCCACTTGGGATCCCGATGTAAATGGCAAAAATGTGCATAACGACCAGCGCAATAAAGCTCGCCAAGTAAAGTGGTTCGATAAAAACCCCGGGTTTGACAAATGATTGTCAGTGGTAAGATCTCCTAGGTCTGGTTTATGACCGCTTGCCTCGAATCCGAAATACGGGGGTCTTTTAATGGCACGGAATCTTTTCACCATGCTTCTCTCCGCAACGCTTGTCGCTTCGGCGCTTGTCTCGGTCGGAACTAATCAACCGGCACTAGCAAAAACGAAAAAACATGTTGCCACCGGACGCGGAGCCTACTTCGTGCCGCCACCGCCACCATATGCGCCATCAATACTGCCCGAGAATCTTTCTCGTGTACGCACCACTGACAGTGTTGAACAGAACGCAGAGGTAGCAGAAAAACCACCTGAGAATCCTTACCGGAAGTACATTTTCACCCGTGACGCCAGCGATATGCCGCGAGTGATCAAATATGGCAAAACCCAAAACCGCAACGTGATCACTTACCTGCATACCAAAACATAAGGTACGCATCGTAAACCGGCAAATAGATTTAATAGAAAGCCGCGTCAGCGGCTTTTTTGCTAAACGCGCTCCAGAATCATGGCGATGCCCATGCCACCGCCTACGCACGCACTGACAATACTATAGCGAGCCTTCCGGCGATGCAGTTCAAGCGATGTGCTGAGCAGCAAGCGTGCACCGGTGGCACCAAAAGGATGTCCGATGGCAATGGCACCACCATTCACATTCACCTTGCTGCGATCCAATTTCAATTCTTTCTCGCAGGCCAGATACTGAGCAGCAAAGGCTTCGTTAATCTCAATCAAATCCATCTGATCGAGCGTCAGCTTAGCCCGCTCAAGAGCAAGTGGAATGGCTGGTACAGGACCAATTCCCATGATCTCAGGCGGCACACCCGTCACCGCCCATGACACCACTCTGGTCAAAGGTTTCAGATTCAATTTTTCAGCGGTTTTAGCCTTTGTCACCACTAACGCTGCTGCACCGTCCACAATACCGCAGGCATTACCGGCGGTTACAGTTCCGTCTTTTCGGAAAGCCGGTTTCAGTTTGGCTAAGCCCTCCAGAGTGGTATCGGGCCGGGCATGCTCATCTTGCAAAACGGTCTTGACGCCTTTCTTTTCCTTGATCTCGATTGGCACAATCTCTTCACGCAAGTGACCTTTGTCCATCGCTACTTTTGCTTTCTGCTGGCTTTCCAGAGCGAATTTATCCTGTTCCTCGCGACTGATATTGAATTTTTCCCGCAGATTTTCAGCCGTCTCGCCCATCGAGCAACCGGCGTAGGTGTCGCGAATATCAAGCCCATCCCACAATTCCATCTTGCCCATGCGACCGCCCCAGCGAGTGCCCCACGATATATATGGTGTCTGCGACAGGCTATCTGTGCCTCCGGCCAGGACCACTTCCGCGTGACCGGCATCGATGAGCATCTCAGCATTAGCCACAGCTTGCATGCCCGAACCACATAGCAAGTTGATAATAAGCCCCGGAGTCTCGGTCTTCAGACCGGACCGCAAGGCAACATGCCGCGCTAAATAGATGGCATCTTTGCTCGTCTGCAGAACATTTCCCATGATCACCTGATCGACCGCCTCTGGGTCGACACCCGATCTGCTTATGGCTTCCTTTGAAGCGGCGACAGCCAGGTCGGTGGCGCTCAAACCTGCCAGACCACCACCAAATGCGCCAAACGCCGTACGGGCGCCATTTACGATAACCAGATCGCCGCTCATAATGCCTCACTTTTACCAAAGGGTTGCCAACAGCCAGAACTGAAAGCTAAAACAAGTATCAAGAGCATATTAAAACGTCATACTATGGAGCTAGAATTAACTTTCTTTACAAGCTTTGATAAATGGAGGGCTGAACCTTGGCTAAGGTTGGAGTGCCAAAAGAAATTTTGGATAACGAGTACCGGGTCGCATTGACACTGGCTGGGACAAGCGCTCTCGTGGCAGACGGCAACACCGTCTACATTGAGAAAAATGCTGGTGTTGGCAGTGGTATCACCGATGAAGAATACAAAGCAGCCGGCGCAAAAATTTTGCCAGACGCTGCAGCTGTATTTGCTGAAGCAGACCTCATCCTGAAAGTTAAGGAGCCACAAGCAAAAGAAGTGTCGCTCCTTAAAAAGGGTCAATTGCTGTTCACATATTTGCACCTCGCCGCTCACCCGAAGTTGGCAGAGGACCTGGCAAAAACAGGCGCCACCTGTATCGCCTATGAAACTGTACAAAACGACAATGGCTATCTGCCTTTGCTCACCCCGATGAGTGAAATCGCCGGACGTCTGGCTACTCAAATTGGTGCGAACTACCTGGAGCGCCCAATGGGTGGTCGAGGAGTCTTGCTCGGTGGCGTTCCTGGTGTTGAACCTGGCGAAGTCGTCATCATCGGCGGCGGCATCGTTGGTACCAACGCTGCCAAAATCGCTCTGGGACTGGGCGCACGCGTGACAATCTTCGATCGTTCACTGGAAAGATTGCGCTATCTCGACGACATCTTCAACGGTCAACTGCGCACAGTATTCTCAGTCGGCCACTATCTGGAACAAGTACTGCCAACAGCAGACCTGGTCATCGGTGCCGTTTTGATTCCTGGTAAGACAGCTCCGAGAATCATCACGAGAAACATGGTCAAGAAGATGAAACAGGGCTCGGTCATCGTTGACGTCAGCGTTGACCAGGGCGGTTGCATCGAAACAATCCATTCCACAACACACTCAGCTCCAACCTATGTTGAAGAAGGTGTTCTCCACTATGCAGTAGCGAACATCCCGGGTGCTGTGCCATGGACATCGACCCGCGCCCTGACCAATGCCACCATGCCTTATGCTTTGAAGCTCGCCAAATTCGGCTACCAGGCTGTTTTGGATGATCCTTCACTGCATCGCGGTGTCAACATCCACCAGGGTGAAATCGTTCACGCCGGTGTTGCAGAAGCCTGCGGCAAAGTGCCAGTCACAGCCTGAGGTTCTATCTCGCCACGCGCAGTCTGGTCGCAAGGCTAACTGCTTGTTGCAGACGTGCAATTCGATAAGAAACGCAAACTAAAAGAAAGAGCGGAGAGTAAGCACTCACCGCTCTTTCTCATTGTGCAGGTAAGAATTAAACGTTGCCCCCTATGCCCTGACCATTCAATCGGTTTAAATAACCTAACAGCGCTAAAACCGCCTGCCCGTTAAGCGCGACATACAGCGACGCAAGTTGTGGGCATATACTGACTAAGCGACCAGGGTAACCAACAAAATGCCGAAAGTTCGACTGCTAACTCAGGGAAAAATCTGGGCTAATCGCACGACGCGAGAGATTCTCTGGAGTGTGATGAAGTACAAGAAAGTCGCAGTCGGCGTTCTGCACGTGTTAGGACCGCACGACACGATAGAAGGCGAAATTTGCATTCTCAACGGAATTTTTGTAGTCGGCGGCAAACTGAAAAACGGCAAAGCTGATGGATACGCCGCCATCCGCACACTCCTTATGCTCAAAGACGGAAAGTTCGAATATCTCGACTACAGCGAAGTTGATGTGCCGGATCTTAACCAGGGCTTGAAGATTCGTTTAACTCAATTAATCAACAAGCTTCCAGATTTGCCAGTCAGCCTGGAAGAACTGATGGGAGCTAACACTCTCAATCGTATGCGCAGCTTCGAAGCAGGTCAGCCACCCAGTGAAGAAGCGCTCATCGACAAGGATACATTCGCTCAACTGCAAAACTGGGAAGCGAGAACCATGCGCTTGCGAGCAGCTGCATTCTGGGCATTGTTCGTAGTCATTTCCGGCATTGCCGGTCTGCTGTACTACTTTCACTGATAAGTAATTTATTTACCATAGCCGTCTCCTGGCTTTTTCACACCTTCTGACACACCTTGTCGATATACAATGTGTGGGTAATTCTTGTCTTCCAGTTTCTAGAAGGTAAAACATCGATGAAACCACTACGCTCAGTCTTTATGGGCTTAACGCGAATCCCTCCCGCTGTCATGATTGCAGGTATCGTCCTGCTCGCCTTCGTGGTGGCATGGATGGTGACGACCAAGATCAATTCAGGCGAACAGATGTATGCCGAAAAGCAAAAGGAACTGGATGCCAAGTATTCAGCAAAGGTAACCGTCGTCTACGCAATCAAAGATATTCCTGAAGGCCAGACGATTCCTTCTGAAGCTCTGGAAGAGCGCCAAATCGAGCAGTCTAAAATGCCCGAGGATGCGATTACATCAGCGACACTGGCGAGCGGACGAGTCACCAAATATGGTGTCGCTGCCGGTCAGATCGTTTCGCAACATGACCTGCAAGCGCAAGGTCAAAGCCTTTCCTTCGATGCACGCTTGAAGACCGGTTTTCGCGCTGTTACTTTCGCCGTCGATAACAACAGTGGCGTTGCCGGTTTCATCAGTCCCGAAAGTCATATCGACATCATCGGTATGGTCGGCTCAGGGTCAGACACTCGTGCCAAACCAATTCTCTCCGACGTTGAAGTGATAGCAGTAGGGCAAACATACCAGCGCACTACGACTAACGGCACCACCACCGCCACCCCGGCCAGTTCAGTGACCGTTGCAGTGACTCCGGAAGACACAACCAAACTAATCAAAGCAGTTCTGGCAAGCAAGCTCTACCTGTCGCTTCGCAACAGCAACGACCACACACCAGTAGCCACTGTCGACGTGACCCAGCTGTACAACAGCAAGAACACGGCTGCTGTAGCTAACATGAACTTCGGCGTGCCGGCACCGCCGCCTGCAATGCCGATGGAACACCACTATGAGCCGGGCGACGAACCAGACGGTCCTGGTCCCCAACTGGCTTCAGCACCTGCACCGGAAAGACAAAATCACCAGATCGAAGCCTGGTCCGGTGGAAAGAAAGACCTGATCACCGTTCCAGAACGGTAATCACTGCTAACTAGAAATTCAAAAGCACGCTCGCAAGGCGTGCTTTTTTTCTGACTTTATGCCTGGGCACAAAAGCCGTATCCGAAGCCCGCTTCAGACGAGCAGGTGTGCAGTCACGAAAGCATGCACCGACATAACATGCACAGACAAGTATGAATTTTGATTTATCAAACACGAGACAGTTCCCAGGGTTTACCCTGTTATCGCTTGAGAACCGGAGAAGAAAAATGGAATTGGTTAGTCTTTCTCCTAACCCAAGGGGGAATCGTAATGAATCCATTACGCGCACTGTTCGTTGGCATCTCGCGCATGCCACCAGCCGTTATGCTCGCCACAATCATCGGGCTTGCAGTTGGTGTCACCTTTCTCGTTACAGACAGATTGAAGCAACAAGAGGATGCCTACAAACAAAAAACGGACGCTATGACCGCAGAGCTGTCGAAAAAATCTACAGTAGTCTATGCAGTCAGAGATATTCCGGAAGGACAGACAATTCCATCAGAAGCGCTTGAGGAGCGCCAGATCGATGCAGCAAAGCAACCGGCAGACGCGATAGCTTCTTCGGCAATGGCAGCCGGACGTGTCTGCAAATATGGGATCTCGGCTGGAACGATTGTGTCACAGCACGATCTGCTGGCAGTAGGCATCTCGATGGGTTTTGAAGCCCGCTTGAAAGCTGGTATGAGAGCGGTCACGTTCGCCGTGGATAACAACAGCGGTGTCGCCGGATTTGTAGCACCTGAAAGTCACGTCGACATCATCAGCATGGTGGGCTCAGGTCCGGATACCAAAGCGAAACCTATACTTTCAGACGTGGAAGTAATTGCTGTTGGACAGACATTCCAGAAATCACCTGGTGCTTCCCAGGCGGCGCCGGCCAGCTCCGTCACTGTCGCCATCGCACCAGACGATGCACAGAAATTGATCAAAGCTGTCCTCGCAAGCAAGATCTACCTCTCCTTGCGAAACAACTCGGATCACACACCAGTAGCCACAGTTGACGTGACATCGCTGTTCGCAAAACCAGTTGCTCAACAGAGCGAATTGTCGATGCTGACTACGCAGCCACCGTTGCCTCGCCCGATAATCGGTGAAACCCCGGAGCCAAACTTGCTGCTCACACCCGGCCAGAGTGCCGGTGCACCCGTGCCACCACCCTATGAAGTAGAGGCCTGGTCCGGTTCAAAGAAAGACGTGATCGCTGTGCCGACGAAGTAAGACTCAATTGAGCGCGTCTCGACGAGACATGAGGGAGCCACAGTAATTGTGGCTCCCTTTTGACACGAGTTTCAATCACCAGAAACTAGTCGGCGAATTTGCCCAGCACGTGACGGAGAGACTTTTCCAGGTATGGATAACGAAACTCATATCCCGTTTCTGTAAGCTTCACAGGCAACACTCTCTGACTGGCAAGTAGACATTCATCGGCCATCTGACCAAACATTGTACGAGCAGCAAAAGCAGGCATTGGAACGATTGCAGGACGCCCAATGATTTTGCCGAGCACTTTTGCATAATCTGCATTCTGCACCGGATACGGTGCAACTGCGTTTACAGGACCAGATACGGTGCCGGTGACAATCGAGTGAAAGATAGAACCGAGAACATCGTCAATATCAATCCAGCTGAAGAACTGTTGCCCCGTGCCGATCGGACCGCCGCCACCCATCTGGAAAGGTAAGAGCATTTTCTGCAACGCCCCACCTCTGGGTGTGAGCACAACCCCGAGCCGCAGGTTGACCAGACGCACGTCAGTATCCACGCCCCTCGCGGCCGCCTCCCACTGAACACAGGTATCAGCCAGGAAGCCCTCACCGTGCGGACTCTCCTCTGTAAGGTCCTCAAGCCCTCGATCGCCGTAAATGCCGATCGCCGATGCAGCCACGAGCACCGCCGGTGGTTTATTGAGAGAGTTCAGAGCTTGACAGAGAAACTGAGTCGGCTTCAGCCGGCTGTAAATCATTTTCTTTTTCTTCGCATCAGTCCAGCGCTCTGAAGCGATATTGTCTCCGGCAAGATGCACAACGGCATCAAAACCTTCCAACAATCTGGTGTCGACTTTGGGTTCATAGGGGTCCCAGCGAATCCGCTCGTTGTGGTCAGTGTCGGGCACGACCGTTCCCGGTCGAAGCAGTCGTGCCACCTCATGCCCCTGAGACGTCAGATAAGGCACGAGCGCAGAGCCAATCAGACCTGTGGAGCCCGAGACAAGCACTCGAATCGGTCTGATGTTCGCCTCTCGGGCATAGACAAGATCTTGAATGAGCGTGCGATGGCGGTAATTGAACAGACTCTCCAGTTCATGATGAATGATACGCCCACCAGCAAGATCACCCAGTCCACCGGCAGGCAGCTCGTATTCAACGATGTCTTCCAGATAGCACGAGGTGTCGGTCTCAGGCACAACACGGTGAATTTGTTGCCAGAACGCGAATGGACCTTCCCTTTGGAAGTCGCAAAACTGACGCCCTTCCACGTAATCTTTATGCTCGAGCGACCACTTGACAGTTATCGGTCCATTGGAGATTAAAAGGGTGACCTGCGCACCGTTTTCAATGCCGCCACTGCGGCTGAGAATTTTGCAGTCGACCCATGGCGGTGACAGCCGTTCAAAAGCGCCCTGCCGCTTGTGCCAATTGAAAACTTCCCGGGCGGGCGCCGGTATCAACGATTTAAAGACAAATGTTTCTCGACTCACAATGCAAGTGTAGCAACAACTAAAAATGGTGCCATTTTCGTCGAAAGGCGAATCAGTTCTGCAAAAACAGATGGCAAGCGCTGCGAAATATGCCAGAATCTATCCTGATGGCGCACGCACTGCGTGTGAGCACCTCCAGGTCCACATCAGGCTGGTATGGGGCGCGACTGCCGCCCGGCTGAGTGCCCAAGGCTCTGGGAATAATTTCGTCGAGAACCGGGCATTTAGGTTATTAGGTCTTTGTTTCTACGGTGACTATGAGCAAAAATTGGGAAGAGTACGTCGAACTCGGCGCCACCGCGTTCCAGGAGGGGCGGTTCAGCGACGCTGAAAACTTCATGCACGCCGCCGTCATGGAAGCCGAGACCCTGGGCGATGACATGAAATTGGCGCTCAGCCTGGACAATCTCGCTGAAGTATTTTTTGAGCAGGGCAAATATGACAAAGCGGAGCCGCTCTATCAGCGCTCACTGACTATCCGCGAACGCACGCTGGAGCCTGAACATGAAGAGATTGTGGCAAGCCTGAACAACCTCTCCGCTCTTTACTTCTTCCAGGAAAAGCACGCTGAAGCCGAACCACTTTGCCGTCAACTGACCGCCATTTATGAAAACGTATTGGGCGAAGACCACCCGGAAGTGGCAACCAGCTTAAACAACCTCGCCCTTCTGCTGAAAGCACAGCGCAAATATCAGGAATCTGAACAGGTATTCAAACGTGCCCTTTTAATCATGGAAAAAGCTCTCGGCTCGGACCATCAAGACGTCGGCGTGAGCCTGAATCATCTGGCTGGTCTCTATCACGAGCAGAATAAATTTAGCGAGGCGGAACTCTTATACGAGCGCGCCCTGACCACTCTTGAAGCGGCACTGGGAGCGGAAAGCTCCGATCTCTCCGACACGCTCAACAATCTGGTTGCAGTGCTCAAAGCTCAAGGAAAAGAAGGACAGGCAGCTCCTTATTATCAGCAGCTTGTTGCCATCAAAGAAATCAATCTGGGCCCGACTCATCCGGATGTGGTCAACTCACTGGAACAGTTGGCGATATTTCACTTCCATCAAGGCAGGCTTGATGAGGCAGAGCGACTGTACAAGCGCATCTTGACGATGAAGGAACGCTCTCTGGGGCGGCAAAATCCACAAATTGCCGGATACATTTCCAATCTCGCCATGGTCTATCAGGCGCAGCAAAAATTTGCCCAGGCGGAATCGCTGTATAAAGAAGCCCTGACCATTTGTGAAAAGACACTCTCGCCCGAACATCCTGATGTGCAAACTGCGGTTTTGAATCTGGCCATGCTTTATCAACGCAGCGGCAGATATGCCAAAGCAGAACCATTCTGGCGCAGACTGAAGACGCTCAAAGAGAAGACGCTGGCCAGTCCCAACGACATCAACGATTGCCTGTACAACCTGGCTATCGCAACATTCCAACAAGGTAAATACAAAGAATCAGAAGCGATGTGGCGCACATTGCTCGATGTGCGGGAGCAAGAATACGGACCAGATCATCCCGAAGTGGCAACTTGTTTGCACTATATCGCTGAAACACTGCGATTCGATGCCCGCTACGACCTGGCGGAACCACTCTACCAGCGAGCTTTGGCAATCAGACAGAAAGTGCTCGGGCCGAACCATCCAGACGTAGCACAATCACTTGAGGGCTACGGCACTCTGCTCTCGCTTACCTACCGCGAAGCGGAAGCGGAACATATGAAGTCCAGCGCTCGTTGGATCAAAGAGAAAGTCAGCCGCCCTTAAAGCTCGGTCAATACTGCTTCCGATTCAACGCTGCTGTTTGTTCAGTGCTGCTACCTGTTCAGTGCTGCTGTTTGTTCAGTGCTGCTGCCTTTTCAGTGCTGCTTTTCCATCTGAGCAATCTGTTCTTCTTCCTTACGAGCTTCCTCTTTCATCGAAAGCTTGACCAGAGTCTGCAACAATGATTTATGCGCTTCGAGCAAACCCGGGTACAGCTCAGAAGCCTTGCGATACGTCGCAGATGCTTCCTTCGTATTGCCTGACGCCAATTGAGCATCGCCCAGCAAAATCAGCGCGTTAGCGTAGTACGGGTTACGCTTGGAGGCTGTTAGAGCGGAATCGATAGCGCCCTTATAGTCGTTCTTCTTCATAAAAACGCGACCGATAGTTTCGTATGCTTCGTAATTCTTCGAAAAACTTTCCACCGCTTTGCGAGCCAGTTCATCAGCCTTGTCGATGTTTCCCTGCGCCAGCGCTATCTGGGCCAGTTCTTCCTGTGCGGCTGATTTTTGCTCAGCCGTGACTTTACTCGATGCCACCACACGCGATGCAATCGCTTCCGCCTTGCTGTAATCTTTGGACAACCGAGCCGCTTTGGCCAGACTCAAATTAAGATTCGGGTCGTCGGTTTCGGAATCACCGGCAATGGCAAGAGCGTTTTGAACTTTTTCCAGCTTGAGCAGAGTTGCCACTACAGCGTTCTTGTTGTCTGCCTTTTGCTTATCATTCAATGCACCATACGCGGATATAAGGGCGTCTGCTGCGCTGGCGGTGCGGTCACGCAATGCCTTGGCCTCAGACAAGGCGAAATTGTCCATTGGTCCGTCAGAAGTATTCTTCGTCGTCGCATAAATCGCTTCAAAACTTACCACTGAGTCACTGTAGCGTCCTTCTGTCAACCACAGATCGGCAAGGGAGCGATTGATTTGAATACGAGTCGGCACCGCGTTTGGTGTATTCGCCTGCGTCAATTGCTGCAACGCCAGCGATGTGACAAGTGCCGTTTCCGCTTCGACATAATCATGGTTCAAGGCATAGCAGTAACCGAGCGCAACCAGGTCGGAGACAGAAGGATTGATGCTGAGCGCCTTCTTGAACTCCTCAGCCGCAGCAGAATAATCTCGCTGTTTAATACGCAGCGAGCCCACGGAGCGATGCGGTTCAGGATCGAGAGGATCGAGGTTGGAAGCAGCGACGAACTCCTTCACGGCTTCATCAAGGCGATCCATCAAAGCAAGAGTGTTCGCATAGCCAAGATGCAATTTTGCGTCCTTAGGATTTTGGGCAATTTCCTGCTTATACAAAGCTGCCAGATCTTCATAGCGTTTCTCGCTCATGAGCAGCGTGGCAAGCTTATCTCGAGTGTTCAAATTCTTGGGATCGATTTTGAACGCCTCTTGCAAATTTGCAATGGCAGGCGTCTTATTTCCAGCAAGCAAGTTCATGTTTGCCAGCTCAACTAACTCGAAAGCCTTATCTTTACCGAATTCAACAGCCTTAGTCTGATCGGCGATGGCACCGCTCAGATCACCCTGAAAACGTTTTATCGAAGCACGACTGCGATAAAAGCGCGGGTCGTTGGGGTCAATTGAAATGGCGCTCTGCAACTCGTCCAGAGCTTCCCGCAAACGCCACTGCTGAATAAAGATCTGAGCGATACGATAATAATTTGATGCTTCATTTGGATTAGCTTGAAGAGCCTTCTCGGCAACATCAAGCGCACCATCAAAGTTGTTATTGGAAAGGCGCAAATCAATGAGCGTTTCAGCCGCCTCTTTCAAATTAGGTTCGATTTCAAAAGCCCTGGCGAAAGCTTCATCAGCCTTTTTGTTGTCTTTGATAAAGCGCTGTTCCAAAAAGCCTATGGTGCGATAGCCCCAGGCAAAGTCAGGTGCCAGATCGACGCATTGCCTGGTGTAATCAATGGCATTCGATGCTTTACCCTGCTTACCGGAAACGGCTGCCAGAGCGAAAAACACAGTCGGATCGTTGGCATAAGTGTCAGGTATGTTCTGCAAAGTTTTGTCGGCCAGATCAAGCTTCTGCTGACACATTTCATTGTAGGCTTTGATCTCGACGGCGTGAATATTATCCGGTCTGGGGGCATCCGGATTGTCTGATATACCAGCCTTCTTGGCCAGTTCTTTGAGCGGATCGCATTTGCCTAAGAACATGTAAGCGAAAGCAAGCCACGATTCGGGCTTGCCAATCTCGGTACGTGCGGCAGCAATTGTCTCGAGTCGCTCGGCTGCCGCTTTCCATTCTCCACGGTTGATCAGACTCAACGTTTGCTGGTCAAGTCCGGTGCTGGATGGTGCAGACTTGGAGTGTTTTGCAGTCTTCTTTTTGTTGGACTTTTCTTTCTTTGCAGACTTTTCTTTCTTGTCTTTCTTCTCGGACTTGCCTGTCGTCTCGGGCTTGTCTTTCGTCTCGGAGCTGTCATTCTTATCAGACTTCTGAGCAGAATCCGACTTATGCTTCTTCTTAGACTTCTTATCGGAACTATCGCCGGACTGACTTGCACTTGTCTGTGCAGTCGGCGCAGCAGGCTCATCTTTAGCATAAACAGCGAGCGGTTGCAGACAACTGCCCAGCGTCGCAACCGTCAAGACATAACTTAAAGCCCTCGCGATCAAACGATTGCTGCTTAGTTCATTTGAAGTCATCTAGCCCTCAGCACTATTTTTCTTCCACACCACTCATTAATGCCACATTATCCACCCTATCGCTTGCTTTTGGCTCGAAAAGCGATAGTTGCATCACTTCATCCATGGGAATATTGCGGAATTTCGGTCCATCGAGAATTTTTGCAGCGGCGCCCTTCTTCTCCATCTGACCCATCAGATATTGAGCACGATCGATGACACTGGCAGGCAAACCAGCCATGCGAGCAACCTGCACTCCGTAGCTGCGGCTTGCCCCACCCGGTACGACCGATCGAATGAATTCAACGTGTCCATCCAGCTCACGCACAAGTACCTGATAGTTCTCAATCTGCGGAAAGAAACTCGCCAACCCGTTTAGCTCATGATAATGCGTGGCGAAAATAGTGCGTGCCCGCACGTCGCGAGCAAGATATTCAGCCACTGACCAGGCGATCGCGACACCATCATATGTGCTCGTACCACGCCCGACTTCGTCCAACAAGATGAGCGAACGCGGCGTTGCAGAGAGGCAGCACTGCGTCGTCTCAGCCATTTCTACAAGGAATGTCGACTGGCCCTGAGTCAAATCATCCACCGCACCGATGCGAGTGAAGATACGATCGACGACTCCCACGTGCGCTGATTCAGCAGGCACAAATGAGCCCATCTGCGAAAGAATGACAATGTGCGCAACCTGGCGCAGCAAGCTCGATTTACCGGACATATTAGGCCCGGTGAGAATGATCAATTGATGATCTTCGCTGTCGCCCTCGAGACGCGTGTCGTTAGCGACATACTTACCCATCGGCAGAATCTTTTCGAGCACAGGGTGACGCCCTTGCTTGATATCGAGCGTAAGCGAATCGTCCACGGTAGGTCGCACGTACTTGCGCTCAACGGCCACTTGCGCCAGTGAAAGAAGCGCATCAAGACTGGCCAGGCGAGTTGCGTAGTGCAGCAATTCCTGCCCGTATTGCACGAGACTTTGCCTGAATTCCAAGAACAGCTTGTATTCAACATCATTCTGATTTTTCTCGGCATTGAGAATCTTCGCTTCATACTCTTTCAGCTCGGGCGTTATGAAACGCTCGGCATTAGTCAGAGTCTGCTTGCGAATGTAATCAGCAGGAGCGTTCTGTTTGTTGGAATTGGTGATTTCAATGAAATAGCCGAAGTTGCGGTTGAAGTTCACCTTCAAACTCTTGATGCCGGTGCGTTCCTGCTCCTGGCGCTGGAAGTCTTCAATCCACTGTTTGCCACCACCCAGCAAGGCGCGAATTTCATCGATTTCCGCATTGTAACCATCAGCAAATATACCGCCTTCAGTCAGTTCGCGCGGAGGTTCAGGCGCAATGGCACGTGAAATGAGACCAGCCAGCTCAGTCAGTTTGGCCGGCACCGCCTGCAGTGAGCTCAAATATGGATTGGATGAATCTTTGACAGCCTTGCTGATTGGCTCGAGCGCGTCGATTGAACACTGAATTGCCATCAAATCGCGCGGGCAGACCGTAGCGGATGTGAGCTTGACCGAAAGACGCTCCACATCAGACAACCTGGCGAGAGCATTACCTATTTCGTCACGTTGCTGGGCATTGCGCGAAAGTTCGGCAACGGCATCTTGACGTTCCCAGATGGCGGGCACCGAGTAAAGCGGTTTAAGCAGCCATTTGCGCAACATACGACTGCCCATGCCGGATCGGGTCTGGTCGAGAGTCCACAGCAAACTGCCGTCAAATCCACGATCTCGCGAAGTCTCAGTCAATTCCAAATTTCGCCTGGTATTGCTGTCGAGAGTCAGATGTCCATCTGTCGTATAGGCAGAAATACCGGCGAATTTAGGCATCTCGGCCGCTTGTGTCTTTTCGAGATACTCAAGCGCGGCACCGGCGGCACTGACAGCAAGAGGCAGAGATTGACAGCCAAAGCCCTCCAGCGTGGCAACTCCGAATGTCTGCAAAATACGTCTTTGCGCAGGCTCGAACTGAAAGAACATGCCTGGACGCCCGGTGAATCGATACGAAGAAGCAAGCAGAGACTGAGGAACTTCCAGCACTTCACGCGGCATCACTTCATTTGGACCAGGCTTGACCATTTTCTTGGCCACCAAAATTTCCTTTGGTTCCAGGCGTCCAACTTCTAAAATCAATTGCTCTTCGCTCAGCTGTGTGACGAAGAACTCACCGCAGGAAGCGTCAACACAAGCCAATCCCCACAAATCGCCGCCCTTGACGAGGGAGAGCAAATAGTTGTTCTCGCGCTGCGGCAGCAAATGCGACTCCAGCACCGTCCCTGGTGTCAATATTCGAGTCACCTGGCGCTCGACAGGACCTTTCTCCGCCCCGACAATTCCTACCTGCTCACAGATAGCTACCGAATAACCCTTTGCAACCAGGCGCCCCAGGTACAGATCGGCAGCTCTGGCAGGAACACCCGCCATTGGCATTCGGCCATTGGGATAGCTCGGTTCAGGACGACTGGTCAGAGTAATGTCGAGTTCGCGAGAGGCGACGTGCGCATCGGCATCGAACATCTCATAGAAATCGCCTACTCTGAAAAATAAAAGCGCATCGGTATTCTGCGACTTAATATCCCAATACTGACGCATTAATGGCGAAAGCTGCGCGCTGGCTGCAGGCTCGTCTGGCACGTTGCTATCCTCTACTTGAAACTTCTTAGCGCCCCGCTGCTTCAGGCAAGACAGACTCGGACACAAGGCTCAATATTACAGTCTGAAACGCGGCTTCGATAATAAGCTTCTGGTAATATGAAAGGTTCAGGCATATCGATGAGGCATATCAAAAACATTGATGATTAAAGATGGCTCAGGCATTTATTTACGGCGACAAATGATGAATAAACAAACTTTCCGTGCGGCCACATTGACGGTGGCGATGATTGCAGCAGCGACAGGTGTAGCTCCACTCTATGCCGCACCCGCACCAGCAGCGAAACCAGCTCCGGCGAAACCCGCAGAAAAGACTCCCGAGAAAGCCGCCGACAAAACCACGAAACCGGCTCCGGAGCCAGTCATTGAAAATGTCGTGACCGTGACTGCCGAGCAACTCGTTGACAAGCCTCACGATTATCTGAACAAGAACGTCAAATTCGTCGCCAACTTTTTTGCCTTCAGCAGTCTGGCACTTGATTACAAGCCTGCGTTGAGACCGGCAAAAACACACTTGTCATTCCTGATTTTGAAAGACGGTTCACACATTCCGCTATCAGAATTGAAATTGGCGATGCCTATTCCGAAAGAAAAAGACGCCGAAAACACCCTTCTCGCCAAACTGAAAGATGGCGACCAGCTTGAGATCACAGGCAAAGAGTTCAGCACTGCGCTCGACGAACCCTGGGTCGACGTGCTTCGCCTGAAACTGCTGAAAGCAGCGCCAGACGACAAGAAGATCGCGGAAGAAAAAGAGAAAGATAAGGACAAAGACAAGAAAGCGGGCGATACCGAAGTCGAAATCAAAGGCAAAGACGTTAAGCCCTAGTTCGAAACCGACGCCTACGAATAGCAGAGCAAGGCCTTACAATATGTGAGGACACGCAGCGAACAAGTTGTTTCAGGAGAATGTACATGTCAGATATCCAGCAAATCCAGCAGCTTCTAACTTCGCTGAATGGCAAACACGGCATTCTAGGTTGCCTGCTGGTTGCCAAAGACGGCACGGTCGTCTCATCGTCGCTGCCTGCAGAAGTCGACGTGCATATGATTGGTGCTCTCAGTGCCACTCTGTTCTCCAACAATGACGTCTCGATCCAGCGTATGAATCGCGGCAATCTCGTCCAGATGACATTGCTCACCGATCAGGGAATCTTGCACTTCTACGAAGCAAACGGACATTTCCTCGTTGTCCTGACGGCCAAGGGTCAGCGTATCAATCTGGAAGGCTTGATTCGTTCAGTGGAAGAGCAGGGCAAGTCTCTTTCACGCATGGTCTAGAGCAGAGATCTAATTCCGCATCGATGCCGCACTGTCGCAGCTTGATCATCACTCATCAAGCATGAACCCGCACCTGCTGGGTATATTGTAAGTATGCACAGTGTCGAAGCATGTCACGCCGCGAGAACTGCAAATGCGTTCAGCCCTTCTGTTCAGGTCGATAACCACAGCAATTTGCATCTCTTTGATAGCGCAGTCGGCTCAAGCTGCCCGTTTCACAGACCTGAGCGGAATCTGGTCCGAAAAATACATCAACATGTTGTCGGATCAAGGTGTGATCGGCGCCGAGCCAGACGGCAAATTTTTGCCCAATCAGCCCGTTACGCGAGCTGTTTTTGCTTACTGGCTGGTCAAAGTCCTGGGTCTGGATACTCAACCGGTGTCAGGAAAGCCAAGCTTCGCTGATGTGAAAGTGACTGATTGGTGTTACAAGCCGATCGAAATCATTCGTCAGAACAACTACATATCAGGCTATGCAGATGGATTTCGGCCCAACCAGCTAATTCAAAGGGCAGATCTGATTTCGATCATCGCCCGCACCTTGAATGCACCGACACCAGATAAAGCGGCGATAGATAAAACTCTTTCGACGTATACAGACAAGAACAAAATTCCAGAATGGGCTAAGGTTGGTATCGCCCAGGCAACCATAGCGAAAATCATCGTTGGTCCCAATCCGAAAGTGATTGAAGCGACAAAGATTTGTACGCGAGGCGAAGCTGCCGGTCTTCTCTACCGCCTCAATCAATATGTAACACATCAGACTATTCAAGACACGACTGAGCAGGCACTGGCAGCGGCAGAAACGCCACAGCCAGCAGCTGGAGCGCCGCCGTCAAATGGAGTGCCGCCGACACAGACAGCAGCCGGCATGCCACCCCAGGTAGGCTACAGCGGCACTCCTCCTTATGGTGCTAATGGTTACGGCTATCCGCCCCAGCAGTTCCAGGCGAGAGTCAGTCAACAGGTAGCTGCCAGTCCACCACCCATCTATCCACCCCAGGCTCAACCACAGTATCTGCCACCGCCTCAATACCAGCCGCAATACCCACCTGCTGCGCCATACCAGACCGGCGCTTATGCACAGCCTGTGCCCGGGTATCCACCGCTGCAAGGTGGCTATGCCCAGCCAGCACCATATCCGCCACCAGGCGCACCGCTGCAAGGACGCGTCACAACGGTCGCTTCCGGCACACAGTTTCAGGCAACACTAAAAAATGGTCTCGACTCCGAAACAACTGTAGTTGGTGAACCGGTAGAGGCGACGCTCGCAGCGCCTATTCTGCAGGGCGGAGTGGAAGTAGTTCCGGCAGGCAGCAAAGTGCTTGGCAGCGTCACAAATGTGGTGTCGGCAAAGCGTTTCAAATTTGGAGCCAACGGAAAAATCGACATCAAATTCACTAGCGTCGAAACGCCCGACGGTCGCAAAATTCCTCTCAGTGCTTCTATCGACGAAAACTCTCTCAGCTTGAGCGGAGGCACTACCGGCGGACGCGTAGGCAAAAGCCTGCTCACAACAGGAGTTGGTGCCGGTGGCGGCGCCGCTCTGGGCACCGCTCTTGGTGCTATCGTCGGAGCTACCGGTGGCGGGCAAGTAGGTCGCTCAACCGGTATGGGAGCCGCCTTTGGCACCGCCCTTGGTGGCGGAGTAGGGCTGGTGGGAGCCGGCGTACGCAAGGGCTCCGAAATCAAAATCAAAGCGGGCTCTTCCTTACCGGTCAAACTTACCGACAACATGCAAGTGACTGCTGCGATGCCGGTTTATGCACCTCCACCGCAGTATGGTGGCTACCCTCAAGGATACGCACCGCCGCAACAAGCCTACCCCGGTCCGCAGTATCCGCTGCAGCAACCACCGGCTGGCTACTATCCTCCACCTCAGCAGTAACGAGGGCTCAAGACTTTCTGCGCGCTCGAGAGTCTCGCCACCGGCCCGGCGCCTTTGCTACTGGTCCCGCGTATTGCTCCGGCCCAGCCCCTTGCTGCTGTCTCCAGCGTGTTTACGTGCCCCAGCGTCTCTGGCGCGAGCAAAATTCAACAATAGCCTTATCGAAAGCCTCAGGCGTAAAATCCGGCCAGAGAATAGGCGTCACATACAGCTCAGTGTAAGCCGCCTGCCACAACAAATAATTGGACAGGCGCATCTCGCCACCCGTCCGAATTAGCAAAGCCGGGTCAGGCATTCCGCTCGTATATAAGTGAGCGCTGATCAACTCATCTGTAATTTCTTCCACCTGCAGCCGCCCAGCAGCAATCTCGCGACCAATTTTCTTGACCGCTTCGGTGATTTCCAGACGAGAGCCATAATTGATCGCTACTTGCAAGCACAGACCTGTGTTGTTGCTGGTCTTCTCCATGGCTCGGCGCATCGATGCCTGCAGATTTTCAGGCAATTGCATGAGATCGCCGAGAAAAGTCAGCCGCACATTGTTCTCCGACAATTCCTCGAGTTCGGTAACCAGGACGTTTTGAAAGAGGTCGAGCAAAAATCCGACTTCTTCTTTACTACGCTGCCAGTTTTCACTCGAGAATGCATAAACAGTCAAAAACTTGAGACGCAGCCGTCCAACATGACGCACGAGCTCTTTCAAAGTCTTTACGCCCGCTTTGTGACCCATCATGCGAGGCTGATGGCGATCTGCGGCCCAACGTCGGTTGCCGTCCATAATAATGGCGACGTGGTCAAGCGGCAAAGCGCCGCCGTCTTGCACCTTTTCGACATTGGGTTTGTTGTCAGGTTTCTGTTTTGATGGTGCCTTAGCCAAGCCCCTGCCCATCTCGATTAGTTCCGATGTCATTGTAACCGGCTCAGCAAAACCATGCTTTGTCTGGTGAACAGACTGTTTCAAAAAAATCCTAGAATAAAGAATCTCTCAACTCGTGTATCTAAAAGGCTTCCCGAGCCTCCAGCACAACAACATGCTCAATACGACGATTTACAAGGTGCGACAGCTCTGGACATTAGCGATGCCAATTAATATTCTTGGTGCATGGTATTCCTTCGCCCGACCTATCTAATCGACGGTGACGTCACCGATATCGACCTCGACCAGCTCACACGAGACGGCATCAAAGGCATTATTTTCGACCTCGACAGCACCATCATGGCGCCGCATTCGGGCAAAATTACAGCCGAAACCGCCACATGGCTGGAACTCGCTCGCGAAAACTTCAAGCTTGCCGTCGTCAGCAACAACAAGAACGATCCATATATACAAAAGGTGCAAGAGCATCTCAACATGACAGTGCTTGGCAGGGCGGCAAAGCCAAGTCGGAAACTGTTTCTTCGCGTGCTTGACGAGTTCGAACTGCCCGCAGACCAGGTGGTTGTCGTAGGCGATCGCCCCCTTACCGATGTCTGGGGTGGTCACCGCGCCGGTATGAAAACGATCCTCGTCTGGCCGCTCAAGACAATGAACGAACCGTCTTACGTTCTCTTTTTCCGCAAACTGGAAAGATGCTTTATCAAGCCGTGAGATGAAACTCTCCGCTTGAAAATAGTTTCAGATTGAGTTAGTTTGGAGTTGCGCAAACGCTTCTCTGGACGTTTGAAAACCGGTAATCATGCGGGATTCCGTTGAATAGGCCAACCACATATACCCTCATATCATTTTCGTGCGCGCTAGCATGTTCAAACGCTATAGCGCAGGATCTTGGCGCTCCATCAGCCTCAACAAGCAAACGATCACTGGCCGCCAACGGCACTCTCATTGCGCCTGCACCGAACATGGTGCTACCGAAGAGCGTTGCGCTGCCGAAGAGTGCGCCGGTGCCGCTAAAACGATCACTGCGCAAAAAGGCCCGGGCGGCATATCCAAGCAGCCACTACCAGAAGGCCATGTACTTCAAACAGAAGGGCGACAAGTCACACGCCCTCGTGGAATTTCTCAAAGCCACTCAAGAAAATCCTCGTTTGACTAAAGCTTTTTACGAGCAGGCTCTGATCTTCAGAGAAAGAGGCTATCTCAAACTGGCACAATCGGCATTAGAACAAGCTCTTGCCCTGAAGCCGGATTATCACGAAGGGCGCATCCTACTTGCCACCATTCAGATTCAGCAGGGCAACGTCGGAGGAGCAATGCAACAGCTCGGGCAATCGCTGGGCATCAGCGTAGCTCCCAAAACCAATGAGGAGGAAGAATTACCTCAATCAACAGTTTTGCAGTCCTTGCATACGCTTTTGCCAGAGAATGTCGCTGAAGGCATCGGCAAACTGACCGTTGGAAATTCTGGCAAATCTGACAATTCCATCGACAAAGCCGCAGACAAAGCTGAACAGAAGGGCAACACAAAAAAATCCCGCAAAAATAGCAAACCCAAACCTGAGAAAGTTCAAGAAGACACAGTTCAAATCATGGAGCCCAAAAGAAGCGACAATAGCGCAGCTTCTTTAGTGGCGCAGCTACCCAACGCCCTGCCCAATACGCTGCGAATGTTCTTCCCTGACAACGAAAAAAATGGCTCCTCCACACCATCAGACTCGGCTGGGTGGAGCGGCGATTCAAATTCAAAAGCAGACACAGTTCAGGAAGCGGCGAACCTTGACGCTGCACATCTTCCGTCTTTGCCGCCGGGAGAATCAAAGCCTGACAAAAGCGCCGGAAACGGCACGTCAAAATCTCACAAACGCGCGAAGAAGAACTGGTTTTCGCGCATCATGACGGCACTAGATACCAGCCAGGAAGAACAAAACCAGGCACCGCCCGCACCACCACCTATCGTAGCCGACGACGACTCCAAACCCGGAGACGCCATAGTCAGAAGCATACCACCCCTCAAGCCGGAGCCACCGCCCGTGGTTCCAACACAAGTAGAGACATTCGAAAAGCCTGACCAGCCCCGACAAATTGTCGAAAAGGTAGCAGCTCTGGCTAACGCGGCAATTTCAAGCGCAGCCAAAACCAACTTCCAATTTCCAAATCTTGCCAATTTAAATTCAACTCTGTTGAACACACACAACATCGGCAACGAGAACAAAGATGAGGTGGCAGCGCAGCCTGTACCTGCACCTCCACTGAATGAAGAGCCCAAACCTTACAAACCGATCATTGCACCAAATAGCGATGATCCATGGTCGGTGAGACTACGTTATCTGGCAGATCACGGCACGGGCACTCTGAAAGAGGGTGAGGCTTTCATGTTCTCGGAAGAGACCGGCGAAGCGACACTGTTTCTGGCCGACGGACAGACAGTTCGCCGCACCATATACCTGCCGCGCGATGCGCAGGAAGTCGTGAAACAGCGGCGTCCAGATATTTTGACCCCGGACGATTTGCTCTACAATTTGTCTCTGCTGGCCAAGCTGATGCCAAAAGCAAGTGAGACCGAACCCACGGGAACTAACGGCAAAACACAGCAAACATTAGTGCCTCAGCCGCCTTTCGAAGTCAACGACTTGATGGGCAAATCTCAACGGTTCTGGGGCTGGATGAAAGACGCGCTCAAGCTCTAGTGTGCGTCTCGGATTTTCTGTGGTCCCTTAAGTAGCGCGAAAGCCAGTCGTTAAACTGTTGTGGATACTGGTCCATCATGTTGTGACCAGCCCATTCGAAAACGTGCAATGTCGAGCCCGGAAGCGCACGATGCATTTTTTCAACGAAATAGTGGGGTGCAACCGGATCCCACCGACCCACGGCAAAGTGCACGGGGCATTTGACGTCTAATGCGCGGGAAACATAGTCGAGCTGACCGAAATTGTTCACGATTTGAGTGAGTGCGTTACGGTGAGTGCTGATCATAGTTTTAGGGCGCCATGACATAGCTTCATGCAATGCTGTGCCGCGCAATTTTTCGTACGGCGAATTCAGAAACAGCCTGAATGCCATCGATATTGGTGGCAATACTCGACCGGGCATCCCTACGGCAAATACCTGCTGAAACAGCTCAGGCTGGCGCTCCGCCAGCGTCAATGAAATAATTGCGCCCAGCGAATGCCCTATAAAAATACAGGGAAACTCAATATCTAAGTCCTTAAACGTTTCAAGAACGTCCTCAATATGTACTTCAATGTCAGTATGTTCACCCGGGTCATGGGTCAATCCGTGACCACGCAAATCAGGAACGAAACAGCGGTATCCCCTTTGCACCAGCATGTCCACTTGCGGCTTCCACATCTCAGCACCAGATCCGGTGCCGTGAATGAGAATCACATCCGAGCGGTTACCTTTGTTGAAATCTAGGTGACCAGCGGTCGTTACGTGCAGCTTCACGGAAAAATTATGGGGTGATTCGCTCGACGACTGGTCGATGCTCGGGATTCGGTTGATAGAGCGGATCACAATAGCTCATGATTGCTCTGGCAATGTCATAGACAGCGCCGGCACGATCGAGACACAAATTAGTAGGCAGCTTAACCTGCGTTCGATCTTCGACGGGAACGAGTTCCTCGACGATCTTGATGATATCTTGCTTCTGCTGCACCGCTTGCGCCAGTCCATTCTCGATCAAGATCTTAGCTGTTCCTAATTCTTGCGGCATCGGCTTAGTTAACATGTCCAGCGCCATAGGCAACCGTTTAGCAACAGCTTCAAAAGTCGTTAAGCCACCAGACTTGGTGACCATCAAATCTACCGCACTCATCAAATCAGAGATCTTGTCGTGAAACGGCAACACTGCAGTAGGAATGTCAGATTTACGAGCTTCGCGTTTAGCTTTTTCGTATAGAGTGCGATTGTGACCGCAGAGAAAAATCACCTGGATCTGTCGTTTTACATGAGCAAGCTCTCGATAAATTTCCATCATATTGCCGCCGCCGGCCCATCCGGCATTGATACAGACGGTCAATCTATCGCGATGAAGTCCGAGATGATGCCTGAATTCTTCGCGCCCCATAGATGGAGGTTTCAGGAAATCCGGATTGATCGCCATGCCGAGTGCTCTGATCCGCTCCGCCGGAACCCCCCAGGCAATCAACTGCTGGCGACCGAGTTCGTTTGGCACTATCGTCAAATCGGCCGAAGGACAAGCCCATCCGCGCCAGAAATCACCATTTGGATCTGTAACGACGGTGACCAATTTTGAAGTGCGATTAAGCTTGGTTTCCTGAAGCGCCCGGGCGATGAACTGATTCGTCATCGGATGAACTGAGACAACCACATCTGGTTCTGCCGCAATTAATACTTTCTCGACATACTGCCCGCAGAGCTTGTAGCCAAACTCAGAATCATTCGGCTTGAAGGCGTTGATGAACCAGTAGTACCACTGCATCGCCTGCTGATTGTGACGCAACAGGTAGTTATAAAAATCCACAAACTTACGATTAAGCGGGTGACTGTGCTCAACGATGTTCTCGGCTACTATTTCGAATTCGTGACCAAGTGCGTCATGAGCGGCAATCTCTCTGATGCCTGCTTCGATCGCCTCTGTAGCGCTTCGATGCCCGCCCCCAGTGTCGGAGAAAAAGAACGCGATCTTGAATTTCGCCATTGTTTCTAAAGAATCCCCAATGCAGCCAACTGGCTATTTTGTTCGAGGCACGGTAGGATACTGCACTAGTTCTGTTCCCTATTTATGCAAATCCTAGCCTAATGTACCATTCTGCAAACAAATCCACCATGCGCAACGCGATCTTGTCTTTTGCATGCGCCACCTTATTCGGAGCCGCTCCATCGACTGCGGCAAATGCAGAAGCTACTTCTGTAGCGGCAAGCCAGCCTGCCCTTTCGAGCAATCTAAGCTTCGTTCAAAACGAATTCCCCACGCTGCCTGTTAAGAAAGCGCTTAAGAAGAGACCGACCAGGGCGGAGATCTATCAATGGGACGATAAGCCGCTGGGGAACCGCGCTCCATTCCTCTTCGTGCACGGTTTGAGAGGGGAGTACTATCGCTCCTTCCGCTGGGCAAAAATTATCAAGAAATTTACGAGCAGTCCGGAATTCGACAGTCGGTACAAAGTCTACTTAATGCGACATGACTCGCTCGCCACGGTTCGCTCAATTCCAGACTTTCAGCAGTCTATCGCCACACTCTATAACGCCTGCCAGAAGCGCCCTATAACCGTTCTGGCGCTCAGTATAGGCGGCAACTTAGTCTACGAGGCTATGCACGACAAGGCGACAGACAACGCTATCAGACTTGCTTTCACATTGGGGACGCCATTCAGAGGGTCACCCATATTCTGCATGGACTGGCTGCAATACAGCGTCTATAAGAATCTTTCTTTCCCATGGACGCGCATAGATCACTCACTTGCATATCGATTCTATTTCCACAAGAACAATGGTCTGGTGCGAGATTTTGGCTGGGACAACACAGATCAATCGATTCCAGACGTCGGATCTTTCCGCTCGCTGTTGCCGTTCGGTCCTAAGGGCGATTTAACTGTAGAGAACGATGTCAACAAACGGCTGGCCGATTTGAACAATCAGCCGTTTGATAAGAAAAAACTGATTACTTACAGCGGCTATCTCCTCAACCCGTACATGATGCCTGACGCGAAACGCAAAATTGATACAACCTTGACGGCACCATACACCTTGCTCTCGGTAAAAATCCCATCGCACCTTGGTCGCGAACATCCTGTGCTGAAGCTGCTTAACCGCGATATGGGCACTGTAGTTGCCGACAAGAAGGTGCGGACTAAAACCGGCTCGAATTTCGTATACCAACTGAACGACGGTATCACGCCTGTATCGAGCGCAGTTTTCTTGCCCCCTGACGCCTGTGCGAGCTCCGCACTGGTACACGAAAACGAATTGCCCAAGCTAAAAGCATCGACAGACGTCTACCTGGCTCGAGTCTTTCGCAATATCGACCATTTGACTTTTATCGACGGCTACAGACCGTTGAATGCATCGTCAGAGATCCGCGACGAAATGGACCCGGGCGCCGGCACCAAGCAGATTTTCGATTGGATGCTGTCCGACCTTTTGCAGTTTGATCAGACCAGCAATAAAATCGCACACGAATAGTTGTTGCACTGCGAAAGAAAAACTCTTCCCTCTTTCGCAATGAAAGAGATATTTCATTGACGTCTGGTTGCATCTTAGGCTAGTATTCGAGAACGCCCCTCAGGGGCAGAGTATCTATGTAGGACCGAACTGTGAAAGTGCACATCACTAGCGCAAAACTCGGCGAGCTGCCAGAAACGGCAGCCATAGTTGCTCCTGCATCATTCAATAATAATAACAATAGCGACGATAACCGCCTCTAGCGGTCGGATTGCTGGCGTTATAAACCCCAAACAATATTCCGACCGCAAGACACAGAGCTTGCGGTCTTTTGCTTATGAGGTCATCATGCAAACAGTAGAAATTCAAAGTCAACAAATACAGCTGCACGTTGGTGAAAGAGTCGAACTAAAAGGGCACGCACAGGCGGTTCGAGACCTGGGCAACCTGATGTTCATCACCGTGCGCGACCGCACGGGCTGTGTTCAAGTTGTGCTTGATGACAAAGCATTGATTTCAAAAGCAAGCGGCATTTCTGCAGAAACCGCCGTCGTAATCAAAGGCGCCGTCGTTCAATCGCCTCAGAAGAATGCACCAGTCGAGGTTCGCGCTGACTCGATCGAGTTGCTCTCAGGACCGACAGAAGTGCCGCCGGTGGAAATTTCCAAACAATCGAAAATGGATACCTTGTCTCTAACAGCGATGTTGGACTACCGTCCTCTGACCCTGCGAAGTCCTAAAGTACGCGCCGTCTTCAAGGTGCAAGCGGCAATAGGGCGAGCCTTCGCGAACTTCCTGACCAGCGAGGATTTCGTTGAAATTCACTCGCCGAAAATTGTTTCAACAGGAACCGAGGGTGGTGCCAACTTGTTTAAGCTGGACTATTTCGGCAAACAAGCATTTCTTGCGCAAAGTCCCCAATTCTACAAACAGATGATGGTGGGCGCCTTTGAGCGAGTGTTTGAAATTGGTCCGGTCTATCGTGCCGAAGAACACGACACAACCAGGCATCTCAACGAGTACATCAGCCTGGACTTCGAGATGGGATTCATCGAGAGCGAACAAGACCTGATTGCCATGCAAATCAGGCTGATGCAGCACATCTTCGCTCATGTAGAAGAAACGTGCGCTGCCGAATTAGCGATGTTTGGCGCGACGGTGCCCAGATTTTCAACTATCCCTCAACTGAAATTGCATGAAGCACAGGAGCTTCTGCGGAATAAGTTGAATTGGAAACCGAGCGCCGATACGACCGACCTCGACCCTGAAGGTGAGCGACTCTTGTGCCAATACTTCGCAGAGAAGGAGAATTCGGATCTCTTGTATTTGACGCACTACCCTCGCAGCGTACGTCCGTTTTACGCCATGCCGACGGCAGAAGGTCTGAGCCACAGCTTCGACTTGCTCTACAAAGGACTGGAGGTAACAACGGGCGGGCAGCGCCTGCACAGAGCCGACGAACTGATCGAGTCTATGCAATCGCGTGGACTGGAGCCGGAGAATTTCGCCGATTACTTGCAATGCTTCCGCTACGGCATGCCACCACATGGCGGTCTTGCGATCGGACTGGAACGGCTGACCAAGCAGCTTCTCGGGCTACCGACAGTTAAGTTGGCGGTCCTCTTTCCGAGAGACAGAAATCGACTAACGCCGTAATGCACTTCGTTGTGAGGTTTCACGCAGATGAGCCGGTATTCTCTGAATATCGGCTCATTGCGCATAGCCTGCCAGAAAGACACAACGTCAACAGCGGTCAAGACGTGATCAATAACACCAGGGCACAAGAACTTCATGTCTTCATGGGCCAGGCATTAGTGCCTCAAGATGGAAGCGAAACCGCCGAAATCAGGTGCAGGAAGACGTGCCGGGCGCCCCAGCATTGCAGAATACTCGAAAACGGCGCCCTTAAGCGAACCGAGAAAGGTCTTGAAGCCCATCGAAGTCATCTCCTGATAAGCACGATTAGCGTCCCAGCCCTCTCGAGCCATACGATAGACCGCAACCATTGTACCGGTACGGTCTTCGCCCATCTGACAGTGCACGAATACGGGACCATTATTGTCGACTGCGCTCAAGAATTTTTGAAACTGCTGCTTAGTCGGCGTTTCGAATAATGCCATCGGAATATTGATGTAGTTGAGCCCGGCGCGTTTTGCAGCTCCGGCTTCTTGTGCGACGAGAATCGGTTCATTTCGCAGATTGATGATCGTCTTCACGCCCGCGGACTTCAAAACTGATAGCGCCGGTACCGTAGGCTGCGCACCGCGAATTAAATGAGGTGAGACCACAGACATATTGGAAATCATTGAGGCAGCCTCTTTCAACGCCGGGCTCGCATCTCGAGGAATGTTCAGCGGACGCGGCAGCTGCATGCCACGAAGAGGTGCGAATGAATTGTTGGCTCGATGAAATGGCGCCAGAGTAGCGCCATCGGCTTGTACAGATGCTGCGGACGCAACACTGGAGGGCTCAGAGACGGGCGCCGCAGCTTCACGTTCGATTGTTTCACCGAGAGGCTTGCCATAGTCTGGTCCGGCAACACTCTGGTCATCCAGACTGGGAGCAGGAACACGCCTCTGCGTTGGGACGGATGAAGATGCCGGCAAGGACATGTCTAGAACAGGCTTTTGAGCTTGCAGATTTGTTGATGGAGCGGTTGGAGAATTGGCAGCCGAAACTGCTGTCACCGCGAGAAACGAAGACAAGCTCAGAGCTTTCGCACAACTTACAATGCTCGGCTTGCTCATAGCGCAAAAAAACCTCTCAACTCACCTACTGACGATCAGTGTTCATCAAAGTTTCCTGGCAGTTATGCCGGCCGCGTCTTGTTCAGCGGCGGCGTTAGTTTCAGATCATTCCGGCACGAACAGAACAACCGCAGACTATGAGTGAATGTTAACCGACGTTGGATACGCTTTAATTTTGCCTTTGGACATCGTTCGCTTATACTTCTGTTAAGCGAGATTTTCAGGATTCCTTTATATTTTTCTCGCCGCAGCTCTCCATCCCGAGAGCGGCTCAGGCATCCCTTTTTCCACTGTTGAAAGGAGGGTTCGAATCTATGCGTGTTGAACTTCTGTATGCTCCAGGATGCACGAGCTTTGCAAAAGCGCGGAAGACCTTGGAAATGGCGATCGCCGACGAGCGACTACCGATTCCCATCGAGATGGTGGAAGAAGCCGGACAAATCGGAGGTTCACCGACAATTCGAATCGATGGAAACGAAGTCAAATCAGCACGTCATCACTTCGAGCACCTGTGCAGCCTGCTGTCAGGGCGCTGGCGAGAAATAAATCACGAACCGTTAACCTCCTGAACAGCTTTACAGATCAAACAGTTTTACCCCCCTCCTCCCTCGAAACCCGGTCCACAAGACCGGGTTTTGCTGTTGCACCGTATTTAGTACCAGCGTCACCTTAAATCGATTTCAGCCAACAACCTTTAGATGTAACTAGGTTAAGGCGGCGCGTGCCCGTGGTCGGTATTATTGACAAGCTTATCTGCGAGTCGCTAAACCCAACGGTGCCATGCTTTTTAACTCACTGAAGTACGCGATATTTTTGCCAATCGTAGTGGCGCTGTTCTGGGCAAGTCCTCAGAAGTGGCGCGTGCCGATTTTGCTCATCGCCAGTTACATCTTCTACATGAGCTGGCGCCCGGCATTCATCGTACTGATCATCGCGCTTACGGTAGTGAATTACCTGCTGGCAAATGCCATCTGGAAAAGTGAAAACAGAAAAAAATTCTGGCTCACCGTTTCAGTCGTTCTTAATCTTGCAACGCTGGCTTTCTTCAAATATGCATATTTCTTCGACGACCTGGCAGCCAGCTGCCTGGCGCCGCTTGGTATAACGGTTAGCAAGCTACCGTTTGATATCATCTTGCCCCTCGGCATCTCCTTTTTCGTCTTTGAATTCATTCACTACTGCACTGACGTCTATAGAGGCAATGAACCAATCAAATCGTTCTTTGCCTTTGCACTTTTCGCCAGCTTCTTTCCAACTCAGATCGCCGGTCCCATCAAACGCTTCCAGGACTTCATTCCGCAGTTCATGTCACCTGCGAAATTTTGCCTTCAGCATTTCGATGATGGAATTGCCCTGATTCTGCTGGGACTGTTTAAGAAGGTTTTGATCGCCGACAATCTAGCCTTCTTTGTTCAGGGCGGGTTCGCCCATCCAGAACTGTTCCACGGGCTCGATCTGTGGATTTTTACCTATGCATTTGCCTTCCAGATCTACTTCGATTTCTCCGGCTACACAGACATCGCCCGCGGTTCAGCGATGCTGTTCGGATACAAGGTGCCAATCAACTTCAACCTGCCGTATCTGGCGACGAGTATCGCCGAATTCTGGCACCGCTGGCACATTTCACTCTCAACATGGCTGAGAGACTACCTGTTCATTCCACTGGGCGGTTCCCGTTGTTCTAAATGGATGAACGCGCGTAATCTAGTAATCACCATGACGCTCGGCGGACTCTGGCACGGTGCGGCGATGCACTTTCTCTTGTGGGGTCTTTTTCACGGCCTTCTGCTGGTTGCCCACAAAGAGTTCTCAACTTTCAGAGAATCCGTCAAAGCAGTTTCCGCGGCCTTCGATACCGGGCTGGGCAAAGCATTTTCAATGCTTCTGACTTTCCATACAGTATGCATCGGCTGGGTTCTCTTCCGTGCTGAAGATATTGCAAGCTGCGGACAAATTCTCGAGAAACTCTTCTTCATCGATGCACTGAAGGCGCACGCCTCACCGCTTGCTATGAGTCTTCCAGCAATCAACTATCCGCTCATTTATCCGGCCATTTATTTCGTGCTTCCGATTCTGGCCATAGCCCACATACTTATGGGCAAAATCGATAAAACCAATCTGGTCGAAAACTCGCCCAAGCTAGTCAAAGCAGCATGGTGTGTAGCGATGATCTTACTCATCGTGATCTTTTCGCCAGACAAATCTCCTCGCTTTATTTACTTCCAGTTCTAGGAAGCACAGATGGTTCAGGCTCTTCCCAAAGCTCCAACACAAGTAAAACCGGCTGCACCAGCGAAGTCGGCTGGTGGCAAGCACTACTTGAGCTATGGATTGCTGGCACTGGCAGCTCTCTTTATTCTGGATCTATCCGCCCGCTTGTCATATCAATACTGGAATATCGACCGCTTCGACTCGCCCAATAAGAGCTGGATATGGTGGGCGGTCAGCGATTTTCACAGACAACCACAGACACCAGATATAGTGCTGCTTGGATCTTCACTGATGCTGGAGGCGCTTAATACAGGCGACGCGACATATTTGCACAAAGCGCAGAATGTCTCACTGCACCACACAAGCTCCTGCCTGCAAGATGACTTACAAGCAAAACTCGGCTACAAGCCTCACACATTCTCATTCGCCATTGCCGGGCAAATGGCATCAGACGCATACGCGATTGCGTCAACCCTGCTGCGGGGAAAAGACAAACCAACCACAATCGTCTATGGAATAGCTCCACGCGATTTCATGGACAACACGCTGACAAACGTGACAACGACCGAGACATTCAGATATCTGGCTCGAGTCGGAGATCTTTCGAAAACATTCGCAGCTGCCAAGCCATCATTCTTTGAGGTCATGGACCGCGGGCTGGAAAACATAAGCTTCATCTATAAGCACCGGGTAGATCTGCTGTGCATGCAGCAGCATGCATTCAAGTCGTTGCTGGAAGGCATCGGTCACCGCAACCTGGACACATACAAGGTGCCGTTCGAATTACGTCGAATCGCTCTTAAGGATCTGCTCGAAGATGTAGCCAGCAACGAGACAATGGTTTGCCCCTATGGCGATCCGCCAGTTCCTTATCTAGATAATCTCGCTGAATACAGGCAGCGCTACGCGCACATGAATGCCAGGATGTTCAAAAATCAACTGGGTTATCTGGAGCAGCTGTTGCAGTATGGCAAGGACCAGAAAATCAACGTCGTTCTGATCAACATGCCTCTTACGTCCGACAACGTGGCGCTGATGCCGCCAGGTTTCTACCAGAACTATCTAACGCAAATACAAACTCTGTCGGCGAAATACGATAGCAAGTTGATTGACATGAACTTACCCGGTACTTTCAATCGAGGATATTTTGCCGACTCCGCACATCTGAATGGTCTGGGGGGAATGCGCTTCTTCGATCTGCTCAGTCAGGCACTGGTAGCCAATCATGTCGAGTTGCGAAAATCAAAATGATTGAAACCAGGGAAGATACCAACGCCAAAGCATCCGCCACTACATACAGTGACGGAGCGACTGCCCCATTTCAAAAGAACACAAATTTAGACGGTTGGAAATTCAATGCGCTGGGGCTCAGCATATGCTTTATCACGGGTCTGGTTCTGTGTTTGCGAACCAACTTCTCGCATGCAGCTCTCGACGTAGCACCGATGTTTGATTCAGGCAAATACATCTCAAGCACTCAGATGGTGATGAATGCAACAACATTCATTCACCATTTCACGCTACAGGAATGGCAAACGATTTGCAGCGCCTTGAAAGAACCGCTAATGATGGATGGTCCCGTATTGCCGTTGCTGGGCGCAGCCTGGTTCAGTCTCATCCACAAAAGTCCAGATCTGTTCGACATGAGAGCTGCGCTTGCTTTGCAAGCTTTATTGCACGCGGCATCTGCGTGCTGCATGTACTTAGCGGCCCGACGTCTGCTGCGCAACAACAGATGGGCGTTGTTCGCAGGGCTCCTCTGGGCGGCGTTTCCGTCGGCTGTACTCGGTGCGGGCAGGTTCATGACCGAGAACATCACATCTACGTTGCTGCTTTCCGCTGCGTGCCTGGTTCCCTCCAGGCTTTCGGACAGATATCTGCGCAGCTTCGCCCTGAGCTGTATAGCAGCCACAGTGGTGCTGCTCAAAGCAGCTCTCTTGCCGGGACTTCTGGCAGGATTTATCGTCGTAGCTTTTATTCTCTGGAGAGATAGCGAAGCTGATGCAGCGTGGACGTGCAAACGGCTGTTAGTACATGCGATGTCCGCAGCGATCGGGTTGATGCTTGTTCTCGCACCATGGTTATTGTTCACGAAAGAAGCAACCGGTAGCTATTCAGTCACGGCTCAGCGCGAGCCGGTTTTGAACATCGTCATCGGTGGAAATAGCGAAAACGACGGCTGGTCGGAAAATCCAGAAACCGGTTTCGTCAAGCTATTCGACACCGTCAATGGTGATAAAGGCGGCACCTTTCTTGGTATATGGCAGGCGAACTTTTCTCGCCTCTCGAACATAGCCATACGCCGTGTCGCCCGACTCTGGAGCTGCCCATGGAACGACTGCCTGAGCAAATTCCTCGGCATGCCTCTGCCTGCGCAATGGATCTGGCATCAAATCATTTTGTCCCTCGCAGCGTTTGGGGCACTTTTGATCATGTTCAAGAAGAGTCCAAATGAAAGCAAAACTCACGGCAAGACGGAAGACCAGAGTACAGACAAACTAGTTCGCCCGGTCATTTATCTGAGCGCTACACTCCTTGTCAGCCACCTGATCTACATGATTTTCAACGCCAGTCCCCGGCAAGCCTTCACTTCAATGCCCTTTATCGTTTTACTGGCCAGCTATGCGCTGTACCAGACGGTGAAATCGACAAAACAAAGAAAAGTCGTTGGCGGCTATCTGTTACTGGCAGTTTCTATCTGGATTGCGCTATGCACATTCGACTTTCATAGCATCATGCAATCATGTCAGTTGGAGCAATTTACAGAGTTTGTAATCTGGTTGCTATTTGTCTGTGCGGCGGCAGCGATGAGCACGGCTGTCGTTGCTGTTACAGGCAATAAGAAAGCGTTTCCTCTCAGTCTCTGCTTGCAAATTATTCCAGCGGCAATTATTTGCAGTGCTTTTGCTACCACGGCCAGAAACGTTCCAGAGTGGCAGTGTCAATTGAAAGGGAACACAATCGCCAATCGATCCGTACAGCTCACTTCGCCCGACAAAGCCGATTGGGCAATGCTCGTAATCGACGGAGACACTTCGATAACTCATGCAGTAATTGAAGTAAACAAAACCAAATTAGGCGAAACACTTGCACCTCTATCGACGTTCACATCCGACAAGAATTTGATGGTCAACTACTCAGTATTTGGCGGAGTCAGCAACAAGAACCCCGAGCAGATGAGACAATGGCGTGGAGTGGTCGTGCCGCTTTCCCTCCTTAAGAACGGCGAGAATTCGATATCGATATCGTCACCAGACGGGCACGCCACCATATATGGTTCATTTATACGCACCGAAGACGGTAAGCTGGTTGCCCCCACACTAAATGGATTCAGCGGCTGCAAGCTGCTCAGTGAAACTCAACCCAAGTTAGACGCGAGATATTCAGAACCACTGACTGCATCTGCTGCGAAGGGTAAATGTTGGCTGACTAAAGACAGCAAAGATTCATTCAATGACTTATCACCAGACTTTGGAAACCAGGCCGGGCAATATCGCCTCTTCTTGTGCCTGGGCGCCAATCCGTCAAAAGGTGGGGGTTCTACAGCGAAAGTGCTGCAGGACTCTGTGCTGGAATCATCTCCGATAATAATTTCAGCGCAAAATCCGTTCGTAAAACGTTATGCCGTACCTCAAGGACTGGGCCAGTCAACTTTCATCAATGTGACTGTAAGCGGCACATTCGCAGAAGAAGCAGTCAGCGTTCTCTCCAAAGTAGATGTGCGCAACATGACAAATTTAGGTTCCGATCTAAATCTTCCAAACAGCATAAAAGCAATCACCGGAAAAGAATTCAAACTCTCTGGAAGCCTCAGCAGAGAATCTCTAAACCAGCCCAACGAATTCTTCGAAATCAAACTCGAGTCGAAGCAACCTGTACATCTCGATAATTTATCGTTGAAGCTAGCTGCGGATGAACGTCCAGACTTCGCAAAATCGAAAGTTGCAATTTACTGATTTCTGAAACCATATTCATGATATATTGATGCCCTGGCAACTTCTGACGCGTTACGGCAAACCCCGTATACGGCTCAGGTTCACATTGGTATCAATTGGCATACTACAGCACAATTCAGTGCCTGCTTGCGAATAGATACCAAAGATCATACGATCAGCTGCAGTTACTCGAACATATAACTCTGAGCATCGCTCATGAAGGAGGAACAATGTCTGTCACATTGACAAAAGAAACAACCGAAGCCGCCGTCAAATTTTTTGAAGCAAAACTGGCTTATGAACAGGGTCCGGTTGGATTGAATCATCTGATCCAGAACAAAGAGAAGGTACAAGTCATCGACTTGCGCACACCAGAGCTGTTTAAGAAAGGTCATGTTCCAACAGCTGTAAACGTACAATACGACGAACTCGAAGCATATTTGCCCAAACTCAACAAAGACGTAAATACCATCGTCTACTGCTATGACATCACCTGCCACCTCTCTGCAAAAGCAGCTCTATTGCTCGCTCAGAAAGGATACAGAGTGCAAGAACTGGTTGGCGGATTCAATTCATTCGCCGAAAAAGGTTTTGAAGTAGAAGGCAAGGCTGAGGCTTCAACCTGTTCATCAACAAAGAACTCCTGCGGCTAATCAAGCATGTCTGGTGGCAGATGATGCGTTAAACGGTCTCGCGCCGCCTCAAACATTCCGAAGAGCTCGGCTACGGTCGAGCTCTTCTGCTTTGAGGAACTCACTCATTTGGTCAGAACTGTTCAGCTCTTATGAATCGAACCGCTCTTTTCCCAGCCTGGAACTATAGTTGCAGCAATCCGTCCAATCCCTTTCAAAGAAGAATATTGTGGAAACGCTGATGCGAAGGCGAACGGCGTTCGAGGAGAAGATATGGACGAAGTGAGCAAATCTCGAACCGGGCAGTGTCAACCAAAGCCAACCAGAGAAGAGCGAGATGAAGCATTCTCGATGGGAGCTGGGCGAAAAGCAGTTGAAGAACCGAAAAAAGATATCAAAAAAGACGAACAGGGATTATCCGCACCCGTTGGTTTAGAGTGCGAAACTCGTGGTGATGACGAAGCCGACTAGACCGTCGCGCCACCGGAACCTGGTAACGGACTTTCGTCGTTGAATTTGTCCAATTCTTTCTGCAGTTTCGCGATCGCGGCTTCGAAATTTGGCAGGCATTTCGAATGAACAGGATTGTCTCCAAATTTGGTTCCATGAGCATCTCTTTCGCGCTGCAGCAGTTCCAAAGTATTTTTGAGATACATTCTGTCCATAATTTCTCCGCCGTTAAGATGAGCGTCTCTATCAAAGCATGAATTTGAGTAGTAGTCATCAACTTTCCGCCTTGCATGAAGCGCTTGACGCATAGCACGTCGGCAAATTACGATCTGCTCTTCCTTATTTGGGTCGAACAGTGAAAGAAAGAGAATTTGCCAACCAGGTCGCAATCGTCACCGGCGGCGGCACAGGTCTTGGCAAAGAAATGTCTCTTAAACTGGCAAGGGAAGGCGCGAAAGTCGTTATTGCCAGCCGCAGTATGGAACATCTACAATCCACAGCCAATGCCATTGCTGCTGAGGGCGGAACTGTTCTGGCAGTGCCCACCGATGTGAGAGACCATAGTCAAGTTGAAACACTCGTCAAAACAACTGTCGAAAAGTTTGGGCGGATTGACATTCTAATTAACAACGCAGCTGGAAATTTTCTGGTACCTTCCGAAAAACTGACGCCAAACGGCTGGAATGCCGTGGTGAGAATCGTTCTCGATGGCACCTGGTTTTGCAGCAGCTTAGCCGGCAAACAGATGATTGAGCAAAAAAGCGGCTGCATCCTCAACATCATTGCTACCTATGCCATGACGGGATCACCAGGCGTGGTGCATTCTGCGTCTGCAAAAGCTGGTGTATTGGCGATGACACGCACGCTTGCCGCAGAATGGGGACACTACGGAATCCGCGTCAACGCACTGGCTCCGGGAGCTATGGTGACTGAGGGAGCGTCCAAAAATCTGATGTTCGACAACGAGCAAGCACAGAAAGTGATCGAGAAGAATGTTCCGCTGGGACGGCTGGCAACGGTAGACGAAATTGCCGACCTCGCTTTGTTTTTGTGTTCATCGAAAGCTGGCTACATTACAGGCGATGTAATGACGGCAGATGGCGGAGCCTGGATGAAAAGCAAGAGTTTTCTGGATATGCTAAACGGGGGATAGCAATGCTTAAAAAGAGAATTTGGCTGACTTTGTGCAGTGGTATTTTGCTGGCCAACTGCGCACCAGCAATGGTGCAGGCTTTGTCTCCAGCAAAACCATCGGCGCTCAAGAATGTGACCCTTACGGTTTCACCTGGAACTGTCGCCAAAAAGGTGACAGTAAAAACCATGCCGGCAATCGCCAATGACCCAAGCGGCCCGCCTTTTATGAACGGCGAACCAGAGCACTTTTATGTTCAATTCGACAGCGACAAAGTGCCTGACTACACAGGGCTTGGCGATCGGATGCTGGTCGTTTACCCGTTGGCCGAGTACGGCAAGTTATTTAAAGGGAAAGAAAAAGCTCAATTTGATAAAACAGTCTGGAATCTACAAACAGTGATTGCCAAAAAAGAAGACGGCGGCATGAAAGAACTACCGGCGCTGCCAGCTATAGAAGCTTATCAAGTATTTCACACACACGTAAAACATCTGCTTTTCAAGCAAGGCAAAGGCATCGCCTACGTGACCGCATATGCGCAAGATGAAGCACCGATCAATAACGGAGACTTCTTCTACACATACCAGGGTATTACAGATGATCTGAAGTACTATGTTTCACTTTCAATTCCAGTCAAGGCGAACGGCTTTCCAAAAGACTGTCCATCGAAAAAGGCAAAAGCCTTTCTAAGTGCTCTGCCGTCAAGTAGCTTCACTCCGAACCTGGACGAGATCGATAAAGTAGTTCAGTCAATCTCAGTCAAATAAACTGCTACTGAATATTTGAGCCTTGATTCAATCGCGATATCGATCGCAATATCTATCAGCTTTTCTTGCTTGATCGATATCGCTTCTGCTTGTCGGCCAGATAGTTCGGCTCTTCCAGCTGCTTTGTAATCTGGAAAGTACTGAAGCGACAGCTGTCAGAGCAGAAACGTCCCTTCGGCGTGCGCGGAAAGAAATATTCGCAACGCCCTATATCTGAGGCAACTCTTTCATGCTGTACAAGCAGCTCAATTTCGTCGCGCCACCTCTTTTCAATATTGAGCGGAAAAGCCGCTTCCTCTGCCACGCTTGAATCGTCGCGATAAAGTCCACGGCATCGGTCGATTCGCGGAGCGTCATCAGCGCCACCATCTACGATACTACTAAAAAATTGTGCGAATTGTAAAAGCAGAGTGCGTCTCAAAATGTCGAGCAGTGAATCCGCATCCAGGTTGCGCAAACATACATCTGAGTTAACGCCTCTGCCGGAGCGCGCACTAACATCGTCAACTGTGCACGGCGAAGCGATCAGAGCAGGCAGGCGATCATCAGGCTTACTATCGGAGCGACGCTCGAACTGCATTCGACACTCCTTCAGCTCTTCGTTCAACCAGGCGAAATCAAAGTTTTTTTCAAAGTGGGCATCGCCTAGCTGCAGGCGCATGCGGCGTAGTGAAACGCTGAACTGCTCCAGTGCCTCGGGACCAGGCTCAACCGCATGCCCAAACACATCAGTCAGCCAGCCCAGCATCATGGCTCTGTCTTTCCACTCAACCTGCTCGTTAAGAGCTTCGTACCAGGTCACGACGCGCTTTTCAGCCATGGCAGAAATGATCTCCTTGCCAACAACGATTAATCGTGGTAACGTTACCACGTTCAATCGTTATACCACATTTTTGCGGGCTGGGTCCAGATTTGGTCCCAGACTACAGGTTGTCTTGGAGGAGAAATGAAAGAGCTCGAGGACGAAAAAACACACCATCCAAACGAAACAGAAGTGGAATGCAAGGCTATCGGCAAAACGACATATCTAGACGAAAGCAATATGACTCTGTCTGGCGCATTGCGGCTTTCGCTGCCGCTAGTAGCGACATCATTTGTTTTTTGTTTGATTGGCGCCGTCGATATGACCATTGCAGGTTGGCAAAGCGCCGCCGCACAAGCCGCTGTAGGCATTGCCGACCAGTGCATATTCGCGACGATGTTGATTGGCACTGGTTTAGCCGCGGCAACTGGTTGCTTCGTGTCCCAATCACTGGGGGCAAACCAGCCATCAAGAGCACGCCAGTACGCAATCGATGGGCTTCTCCTGGCGCTTTGCATCGGGATACTCGCATCTATCTCATGCTACGTGGGAGCCCAAGCACTGATTGAATTTTCAGGCTGCACAATGGCAACGAAATCAGTTGCACTGCCATATCTGCAAACCTGCGCCTTTGGCAATTTACCGTTCACAATCGTCCTTGTCCAGGCAGCCATTCTGAGGTCGATGGGTCACACCGCACAATGTCTCAAACTCTGGAGTCTAATCGGAATCATCTCAATTGCCGGCGGACTTTATCTTTTTTACGGCAATGAAACCACAATGACAAACTCACTGACATCACTGGCAGTGGCGTGGGACATCGGAGCTGTAGCTGGTGTGGGACTTGCAGCACACTTCCTTGGGAAGACATTGTTCACTAGAAACCCAGTCATGGAAAGCGGTCAATGCCTGGCCAGGTTGAAGAATTTCTACAGCGTTGGTGTTCCCGTACTTCTATCGGAAGCTTGCTGCCTGTTGTCACTTGCCGCTATATATGCGCTCCTGGGCCGGTTGCCCGACAGCGAAAGACTGCAAGCAGCATATACAGTCGCTTTGAAAATCGAAGAGACATTTGGAATTCTTCCACTACTTGCGTTATCGACGGTGTGCGCCACTCTAGTAGGACATCAAGTTGGAGCAAAACGACTCATTCAAGCAAGAAGGCTTGGATGGCAACTAACAGTCGCCGCAGCACTGGGGATGTTAATTTGCGGAAGCGTGATTAGCAACGCTGGTCTGCCATTAGGTGCACTCTTTACTGCCGACGCCTCGGTTTTGAAACAAGTCTTCATCAGCACAGCGTCGGCCAACATATCACTGCCTCTGATTGCCATAAGCTCAATACTCATTGCCGCACTGGAAGGCGCAGGTGAAACGAATCTCTCACTCATTGCCCAGTTCACAGGATACATTCTATGTCGACTGCCACTGGCATATTTTTTCGCAGTCACACTCGAATTTGGCTACAGCGGAATCTGGCTTGCCATCGTCATATCCCGAATTGTAATAGGGATTCAATCTCTAATCATGTACAGGACAAAATTCTCTGGCTACACAACAGCGCGTCTGGTCGAATCAAAAAGTACGCCGAACTCTGCGAAATAGATATACGTCTCAGCCTCTATCCCGGTTAATCGATTCAAATCGCGAGCGTATTCAGTCAGCTGTTCATGGTGTTTTGCGGCTTGCTGAACCATTTTCTCTTGTTGAAATTTGTCCGTTTTGTAATCAACAATAATCCACTTTCCAGACTCATCTTCAATTAAAAGATCCGGACGTTTGGTGGAAGAGTTTTCATCGTCCAACAGCAGATACGGAATTTCATGAAAGTGTCGCCTGGATGTCTTAAGCAGTGATGATAGTTTGCTGTCTTGAAAAACTGCCAGAAGTCGCTCACCCTCGGAAACCAGGCGAGCCAGGGAATCCGGATGAGCAACCACGTCGCCCTGTGCAAAAGCCAGCGACTCAATCACCTCTCTGGTCAAGCCGGTTGGAACAGAAGTAACATGCTCCATAAGAGCATGAAAGAAAGTACCAGATACGGTGGCGCCAAAAGGTTTGACATCATTGCTCGGAGTGACACGCGACCAGTCAGCCCAAACTGCCGGAGCTTCAATTTGCATGGCCGGCAGCGCCTCAATCAAACTGTAATCGATTTTTTGTCCGCCTTCCGTTCTGCCCAGAGCTGGCTCACGGTCTAGATTCGGAGCAACAGAGCACTGAACCGTGAATCGGGCAGAATGCCCTGGTGAATTCAAATTGTGAACTGTCGCAGCTTCAAAATCGATGCTTTCCAGTTGCAATGACTCATGAATCCACTTCAAAAAGGATTGCGAGGCTTTCGCCTGAGGCTGAACGAAAAGCGCTAGATGATCGCGCGCCCGCGTCATTGCTACGTAAAGAAGGCGCTTCTTCTCGGCCAGCTCGAACTCCGAATCGAGCAAGTGAGTGAGCCTGTACCAGCTTGGCTTGGTATCGTCTTCAGTATCGCGAGAAGTATTTATTGAAATTCCAAAATCGCGGTGAAACTTAAGCTTAGTAGCCTTGCTGGTGGCAGGCGTACCGAGAACCGGAAGCGCGACGGCAGGGAATTCCAGACCCTTGGAACTATGAATAGTCATCAGTTTCACAACATCGCCAGTGTCTAAAGGTGCATCTGATTGCTTCACTTTGAACTCTCGCATCAGCTTCAAACTGTCGGCAAACTCGGCACATGAGAGAGACTCGTTTTCCGTGGCCAAATGAACAACCTTCCAGAGATTGCGAGAGCGCTGATGACCGTTGGGCATTGTCATCAAAACGAGATCATAGCTCGTACTGAGCACAATACGACGCAACAATTCCGAAACCGGCATAACCGCGGCATCTTTAATCCAATTAGCGAGACTGACCTTGGCGTTAGCAATGCTCTCATAGCCTGGCTTGCGCAGCTCGACTGTGTCTTTGAGCCGCTGCCAGAGAGACCTGCCGCCGCTTCTATCAGAAGCAATCAAATGCAAGATGTCGTCTGTGATACCAAACATGGGCGAGCGCAAAATACCGATCAAAGCGTGATCGTCCTGGGGATAGGCGAGGAAAGAAAGCAGGTTTTGCACATCATAGATTTCCTGACGTTCAAGAAACCCGCGCCCGCCGAGAGTTACATAGGGAATCTTTTGTGCAGCCAGAGCGATTTCGATATCGGCGAAATCCTGATTGCGTTGAACCAGTACCGCAAAATCACCAAACTGGATCGGTCTTACGCCACCACTCTTCAAAGATACTGGCGTCTCATTTTTTACATTTGTGCTGATCCAACTTGCTACAGCCTGTCCCTCAATAGCCTTGAGCTCTGCTGCTTTGAGCGCATCCCCTGAGCTGTCGTACTCAGGAAGGACAATTACTTGAACTCGCTCGGAATCATCGACTTCCGAACGAGCCGCAGTCAATGCTTCAAAACGCGCTTTATAGACTTCGTCGGCATCATCCATGATGTTTTCAAACATGGCATTTATAAAGCCGACTACCGATGGATGACTGCGGAACGATTGAGACAGACTCAAAATCGAATCAGGATCAGCGCTTTGAAATTCCAGTTTCCAGGAGTTGAAGGTGGCGACGTCGGCGCCCTGAAATTTATAAATAGACTGTTTGTCGTCACCAATCAAAAACAGATTGGTGGTGTCGCTGGCGAGCAGCTTAATCATGCGCGATTGCATGACATTTGTATCCTGGAATTCGTCGACGAGAATGGCACGCACCGTCTGGTGATAGTGCTCTTTAGCAGGCGACTTTTCTCGCTCCAGCGCCGTCACGGCTAACTCGATCAAGTCGTTGTAGTCAAGTTTGAGAAGAGAGCGCTTCTCAGCCTCGTAGTGCGACATTGCACGCTTTGCCAGACGGACGAAAAGCACAATCAAACGAAAGGCTTTGAAATCTTCCTCATTCAGAGCGCCTGGAATTTTCTTCGTCAGATCAGAGGCAATAGTCTGCACTTCCTTCATTGCCCCTTTGATTTCGTTGGCGTCTCCATTCTTGGGACCATAACGACCAACTTTAATCGAGGCAATCTGGCAGAATTTCGACCAGCGTTCATCATGCTCGCCGGCGCCAGACATCAAGTCATGAGTCAACTGCACCATAACACCGCGCAATCGCTCCAGTTCATTGGCGGCATCGCGCCATGGATTCTGCTCGACATACGCGAAAGCACGCTTGAAGAGCTTGTCACACAACGCCGATTCGATAGAACGTTTCTGAAACTCCTGCAATCGCTGTTCGGCATACGCAATGAGCTTTGGTTCACTCAACTCACCAATAGACTTAAGCGCTTCCTTAAACTGTGTCGAAGACTTCATGCACTGCTGCATCCAGAATCTCAGGTCTTCGATATTTTGCTGCAGGAGCAATTCCAACTCCTCTGCGCCGTCATCAATAACTTCGCGGAATGCATGGTCCATGGCATTGCGCAACAACTGCGATTGACCGACATCATCGACAATCTCGAACTGCGGGTCAATTGCAGCATCAACAGGAAAAGCCTTGAGAATTGATTCACACAGAGAATGAATGGTGACAATGCGAGCCCCGTCAATCTCTGTGTAACATTGATTCCATCTGGCTCGTTCTTCAAGATCAGGTGTAATCTGTAGTTGCGCGATCTTGGCTTTCAAGCGGGTGCGCATTTCAGCAGCAGCTTTGCGAGTGTAGGTTACTGCCACTATATTCGACACCGACATCTCCGGGTTGCAGCGCAAGAGCTCAATGTAGCGCTCAACCAACACGTGAGTCTTACCTGAACCAGCACCGGCGCTGACGAGAACATTGCGGTCGATGCTGTTGACGGCTTGCTGCTGCTGTTCGGTTAAACCCGCCACTATTCAACACCTCCAACTTCAGACTCAGGTCGCTCACCTGTCATTTCTTTGACCCGACAAATGGTGCGATGATCACAGGTAAGGCAAACACTCTTGTTGGTCGGAGAGACTGAAAAATCTCCCGACGCAATGCCATTAACGATGCGCTTCACATGCTCCTCAGTCACCTGCAAAAGATTGATCGGTGTTTCATCACCGGAGCCATAACTGGAGCGCCTTTTTTTCCGACCATCGAAAAAGTGAGTACCAATTGGTGCTGCGGCCTGAACGCTAAGATATTTCGCCTCCACCGCTTTGGCGCCCGGTAGAATACATTGCTCGACAGCCAGTGCATAAAGCGGCAGCTGAATATTACGTCCTTCAACTACATCAGCGTCTGTCACGGGCGAAGAACCCTTTTTATAGTCTACGACTCTGATGCGCGGCTGTTCCTGCAAATCTTCGGCGATGTCGACGCGATCAATTTTGCCGAAGATAGCTATTGGTTTGTCGCTGCCGGAAGCAATCATAAGGGGCGGATACGACTCATCACCATCGAAACCGAATTTAGCTTCCACCAGTGTTGGCGCGTATTTGTCGGGGTCTGTTTGAGCGCTGGTCAACTCGAATTCGAAGAAACGCTGCAGGCGAAACTTTAGTTCGTTTTTCTGATACTGCCAGAATTCACTGCGCCGCAATTCACGTTTCTCCTCCAACCAGAGGAAAGCAGCATCAACTGAGCGGTCGAAGATTTCTCTGACCGCATCATGATCGGCCCAGGAAAGGTTCATGCTTTTGCTTTGCAGCTCAATATAGAAAAGTTCCAGAGCCTTGTGATACATCTCTCCGATTGCCTTGGCATCGAGCTCGTCTTCGGGCTCCATGTGAGGTGCGGCTTTGAGAACTTGTGAAATCCAATAGCGAAATGGACACTTGCCATATTCGTTCAGCTTCGAGGCGCTCCATCGCAGCGGCACCGCCACTGAAATCGCTCTTGTTTTGACGTAATCAGTCAAATAGCCGTTGAATGAACTGGCAGCATAATTACCGGCGCGCGCCATTGCCACCGAAAGCGGTGCGCCCAGCTTATCACGCAAAGTCTCAACATCCGGGTGAGCGGGCAGCTCGTGCGAAGCTAATTGTGGTCCTAATTTCCAGCCATGATGCGCGATCAGGTCGCGTGCCGACAGCGGCGCCAGATTGGATTCTGCAAAAGGCGCAATCGCGGGAGTCTCGTGCTCGAAATCTGAATTGCCCTCCGTCAAGAAAAACGATGGCGTCAATTCCTCACCACTCATATCTGAAAGCGGGCAAGAGAGATAAGCTTTTGCCTCGGCCCGCTGCACAAGCGAATTGAACAGAGCGAATTCAAAGGCTGGGTGAAAACGTGGATTTTGAATATTGACGTCGAAGGTTGCCCATTTCGCCACTTCATCACTGCTGACGAATCCCCGCTGGCTCGAGCGTTTTGGAAACTCGCCGTCAGCAAGCCCGGCAATAAAAACTTCTTTTACCAGCAAGTTCGGCGCCAGGTCTGCTCCACAGATCACTACACAATTGGCAGTGCGTGGAGTACGCCGGAAATTGCTTCTTTCGATAAGATTGCCCAGGCGCCCAAGAAGCCGTTCTACCGACTGTTCCTGTTCACCGAGGATGTTTTCCTCATGAACCAGAGAGGCGACGACACGACGTATCTCAACAAGCGCCCTCTGCTCTTCTAAAACATCGAATAGTTCCCGCTCAAGATTGGGCTCTGGATTGACAAGGCACTTTTCAATCACGTCTTCTATCCAGCGCACAAATTCATGATAAGTTGCCACGGTTGGAGGCGTGACAATATCGAAAAAACGAAACAAGATGCTGCGAGCGTCAGCACGCGGTGCATCAAGACAGTGCCAGACATCTTCCCATTGCGAACGAGACCCAACCACGTTCATGCGCAATGAGGCACGATCTAGTCCCTCTATGTCACGACGCGTCAGTCCTATGTTCTTTCGATTGAAGTAAGGGCTGTTCAAGAGCGCTAGAGTGTCGGCACGCAGAAACTTATTGAAAGCCAGGTTGAAAAGCTTATTCAAAAACTGCACCAGGGGCAGTGCATTGAGAGTAATTGCTTCATCAATGTGATAATTCAGCCCGGCTGAATCAAACGCACTTGCTATGGCAGCTTTGTAGCTGCGGATATTGCGTGAAACAACAAGATAATCACTGGCTTTGCGCCCGGCTTTGACGATTCCGTTTTTGATTTGACGAGCGATGTATTCCATCTCGAATTGCCGGTCGATGGCTCGGAACTTCTGACACTGTCGGGTTACGGTTACCGGAGCAGACATCTCCATAGTATTGACGGTCGAGCCGAGAGTGCGCAGCAAATCGTTGTAGCTGGCTTCTTTCCAGACATACTCTTGCGCCAGGTCTGCTTCAGGCGGCAGATAGTCAAAACAGATTTTCAAAGCTTCGCTGTGGCGCGCCAACCCGGCTAAAACCTGCAGTTGCAAGCTGTTGAATCGGTCGAAACCATCGACTGCAATAAGACCTAGATCCATTGCGAAACTGTTCGAATAGAGAATCTCGCGAGCACGAAATGCCAGACCCTTTTCGTCATCGAAGCCGCACTGCGCCAATTCTGATTTATAGGCAGAATAGATTTTCGCCAGCTCCATATAGCGAGAATCAGATTGAGAAGTTCTCTCCAGTCGCCGTATCACGTCATCCGGAGTGAGCGCTGCACGCTCAAACTCATCAATCAGATCAAGAATCGACTGGTGAGTGCCGGTAAAATTTACCATTCCGGCAATGTGCTTTAATTCACCGGCTTCATTTAGACGCACCATGCATCTCGAGACAATCGCCGGGCGCACATTTTGCGGGATAACGCGAAAAGCCGTGCCGGAACGCCTCAAAACAAGCTCACACAATTTTTGAAAGTTGACTACCTTCAGCCCGACCAAACCGGACTTACCCGATTCGACGGTCCGTGACTGCAAAACCTGGTGCAGCCGCCGTTCCAATAACTGCTGATAACGCCTGGATGGAACGAGAATTATCGACTCTCTGAAAAGATTGGACTGACAGTATTCGATGATTTGATCGAGCAGCGCGAGCGTTTTTCCGGCTCGATAGGGTCCGATGATCAAATCAGCAATTGCAGTTTTGCCTTCGGTTGATAAGACAGAAGTGCTGATAGCGGCTATGGATTGGGTCGGATGTGCCGGAATAGACACGATCAAGATTTCTCCACTGCTGGATACGCTGTAAATGCAGTCAGCAGCGCTGATCTGCTTTGTGCTTTTTACTTTGTGTTTGTAGATTCAGTCTGCTTTTAGTGCAGAAATTCGCGCAAATGAGCCTGACAGGTTCGTCGCAACTTTTGCATTGCTTTGATTTCAATCTGTCTGACTTGCTCACGGCTCATGTTCAATTGACGACCCAGCTCTTCCAGGCTGAGGGAGCGATCATTGTTGAGCCCATATCGAAACTGAATTACTTCTTTTTCGCGGTCTGTCAATTCGTTCAACACATCATGCAAGTGCCTGCTCAAGAGCCTTGCAGCTGTGGCTTCATCAGGCATCGGTGCATCAGCATCTTCGATGATGTCAGCGAGCGTGCCATCAGAGTCGTCGCTGCAAGCAGAGTCGAGCGACAACGGCAATTTTGCTGAATCGAAAGCGAGCGAAATTTTGTCTTTCGACAAACCTGATGCTTCAGATAATTCTTCCGGCGTCGGAAAGCGCCCCAACTCCTGCGCTAAGGCAGTAGCTGATCGCTTCAATTTTGTAATTGCTTCATTCATATGCACCGGCACTCGAATGGTTCGAGATTTATTTGCCAGTGCCCGAGTGACAGCTTGTCTGATCCACCATGTTGCGTAGGTGGAGAATTTGTTGCCCTTTTCCGGATCGAATTTTTCAACAGCACGAATCAGACCCAAGCTTCCTTCCTGAACCAGATCTTGGAAGCTCAAACCATGGTTTCGATATCTTTTTGCAATACTCACAACCAGGCGCAGGTTTGCCTGTATAAGCTTGCGTCGCGCGATCGCATCTCCAGCCTGCACTGCTCTGGCCAGCTCAATTTCTTCACGACCGTTGAGCAGCTTGTGCCGAGATATCTCCTTTAGATATATCCTGACCGAATCCTCCTCTACAGAACGGTGCGCTAAAACTGGGCGCTCATTATCTAATACGTCATCTGACGATAAAAGTTCAAATGCAGATGATTTTTCTTCTTGAAGATCGGATGATTCTTCTTCGAACTCTTCGTCGCTCACGCCTTCTACGACAGTGAACTCCTGCTCACTGTGATCATCTATTTTTGCCGCTCTTGCTCTCGATTTCATCAGTTAGTAATTCAATTTGACGACACGCCTGGTAATTCCTTTTATATGGTGGCATGAAGTCGTCTTAGCTTCCAGTGCCGTTCTTTTCATCACAGATATCTAGAAGATAAAGAAAGACGCTTTAAAAAGCAACAAGAAATTAGGCACCATAGGTGGAGTCACCAGAAGCATATACACAAAGATCAGAATCGATGAACAGGAGATGTCTAAAGCGCATTGCATTCGACCGATCTGATCAATGTCAAATCAGTTGAAATTATTTCCAGAAAACAAAAAAACAGTGCACACTGCCAGGTGCCATGTTTTATATACAACTGCTATTGCAAAAAAATTCGTGCCCGTTGAGATTCGAACTCAAGGCCTTCGGCTTCGGAGGCCGACGCTCTATCCAGCTGAGCTACGGGCACTCAGAAGACCTATTATATACGCTGTACGGATAATTACGGATGCCGAATCATGTCTTCAAGAGCATCAAGGTTGTGAATTGTCACGCGCTTGGACTCCATCTCGATCCAATTACTGGTTCGAAACCTGTTCAAAATCTGAGTAACTGTGACCCTCGATGATCCAACCAGGTCTGCTATCTCCTGGTGCGTCAAAGGGAATTCTACTTTTATGCCGTTGGGAGTAACCCTGCCGTGACTCTCTGCCAGGCTCACAAGCAGACGCGCCACGCGACTGGGTACTTGCCTGAAAACCAGGTCTTCAATGCGAGCCTGTGCCTGTTTCAATCGCATGCCGATAATCTGAATCAGGCGCAAACCAAATTCCGGATTTTCACGAATCAAAGTCTGGAATGCTTCCCGGCTGATCTGATAAATGCGTGAGTCTTCAAGCGTCTCAGCGTAGCTGTCATGCTCACCGGCTTCCCATGCGGCTTCACCAATCAAGTCACCGGGTCCGAGCAGGGCCAGAATAACTGTTTTGCCTTCAGCTGACAGGCGAGTCAGACGCACTCGCCCCTTTTCAATAAAGTAGATGGCATCAGAGGCGACACCGGGAGAAAAGATCACATGATGCTTGGGCAGGTCTTGCTCTTCCAGGATGCCTAGCAAGCGACCCAACTCGACCGGGTTAAAGGACTCAAAAATCTCGCTTTGCCTCAAGCTAAAGAGCTTTGGAGCAGTTTTCATAGAGCCGCTTCCCCCCACGAGTCCATATCAAGCGCCTGGCTGCCGAGAACTCGTACCTGGCTGTGCATTCCGAGGATTTGAACTCGGAGACGAGTTTTAACGTATTACCGTTAGAAGCTAGCTAATGAATAAAAATTGTTGGCTAGCAACCTTTTTATACCCTCGACCATTTCTTTGTAACACCGTACAAAATCAAGCCGGATCTATCGAGTTGGTATCAAAAGGCATATGCGGAAACCCTACACAGCATAATGGTGCCACTTTTAATTCGCGTGTAAGGCGCGCATACCGCTATAATCTGGCTGTGTATGTGCACAGAGCTTGCACTAGATTGTTCGAAAATCAGCGTTTCAAATTCTGCCTTAACGCTCGCTGGCGTTTTTAGGTCGGGCACGGCATGGCGCCAACGCTTAATTCAACACGAGGAGAAGAACTACAATGGCGTTAGTCACGAAAGAGAAAAATGGTAAATCAACAGCCGATAAACACGATATAAAAGGCTCTGTTGGCGAAGTACTCAAAAATAAAGATGAAAACAGCAAAGTGATATCACCAGAACGAAGCAAAGCACTCGGATTAGCACTTGATTCGATCAAAAAGGCTTATGGAGACGGCTCCATCATGCGCCTGGGCGATTCAAGACAGGCTGGCATCGAGACTGTACCGACAGGCGCGCTGTCACTGGACGTCGCTCTTGGTGTCGGCGGTCTGCCGCGCGGCAGAATCATCGAAATCTACGGACCGGAGTCTTCAGGTAAGACGACTCTCGCCCAACACGTTGCTGCTGAAGTGCAGAAACTGGGCGGCATCGCAGCTATAGTCGACGCCGAACACGCGATGGATCCCGAATATGCCAGAGCACTTGGAGTCAATGTTGACGAGCTTCTGATCTCGCAACCTGACACCGGCGAGCAAGCGCTCGAAATCACCGAACAGCTGGTTCGTTCAGGCGCAGTTGATCTCGTTATCGTTGACTCAGTTGCGGCACTGGTGCCGAAAGCTGAAATCGAAGGCGAAATGGGCGACAGCTTGCCTGGTCTGCAAGCTCGTTTGATGAGTCAGGCGTTGCGCAAACTGACAGCCGTAGTCAGCAAAACAAACACAATCGTCATCTTCATCAATCAGCTAAGACAAAAAATCGGTGTCATGTATGGAAATCCAGAAACTACCACCGGTGGAAACGCTCTTAAATTCTACGCTTCAGTTCGTCTCGATATTCGCAAGATCGAAACGCTGAAGAAAGACAGCACCGAATATGGTAACCGCGTTAAAGTCAAAATCGTCAAAAACAAAGTGGCACCACCATTTAGAATTGCCGAATTCGACATTATTTACGGACGCGGCATCAGCACCTCCGGCTGCGTACTCGACATGGCTACCGAGCTTGAAATCGTCAAGAAATCAGGCGCCTGGTTCAGCTACAAAGACGAGCGCATCGGACAGGGACGCGAAACTACTCGCAACTTCCTGGAAGCAAACCCAGCCATGCTGGCCGAAATCGATGCGAAAGTTAGAGCCGCTCTGTCAGCGAAGAATCCTCCCAGCTCCGGAAAAGCAAAAGCCGAAGCGAAAGACGACGCTGACGCTGAATAAACAAAAAGATGAATCGAAGCGGCAGAGAAATCTGCCGCTTTTTCTATGATCAAGCCGCCGTTCGAACCAAATATTCTTCTGCTCCTGGCCGCCTGCGGGCTAGTTTTAGGACTGTCCGCGCCGGGGTTTGGACAGTGGTATCTGGCATGGTTCGGTCTTGTGCCACTACTTCTAGCAGCCACATCCAGCAAAGGACTGTGGCAGGCGCTCTTGCGTGGATTCAGCTTCGGTCTTAGCTACAACCTCACCTACCTGAACTGGTTTCTCAACTTGCAGCCGCTTGACTGGCTTAACTTCAACGGCTGGCAAGGTTGGCTGCTAGCCGGCACCGCCTGGGCATTTGTGGCGACGATACAGGGGGTCATAGTCGCAGTCTTCGCTGCGGTAATCAGCAAACTACCGTTGACTGGAAGTATCATCCCCACCAGGCTGGAAAATTCCTGGCGTCTGCCGGCACTAATTACGGTGCCGGTGGTCTGGGTGTTGATCACTTTCTTCCTCGGTAATGCGCACGATCTGCTGGGGGTGCCATGGTCGATGCTCGAGTATTCCCAGTACAAACAGCTGCCTCTCATTCAGATTGCAAGCATCATAGGCGGTGTCGGGTTGGGATGTCTGATTGCCTTGAGCAACACAACGATTGCATCGTACATTGCCACCAGTAGCGAGAAGTTCAAGGGCAGTTCGCTCAAAGCAAAAGATAAGCGCACCGCCATCATTCACATTGTCGCTCTAGCGGCCATTCTGCTTGGCACCATCGCCTACGGCTTTCAAAGGCTTTCCGCGGCCAACGCAGAAGAAACTCTCACCGTCTCGGTTTTGCAGGGCAACATCAACATTGAGATGGAGCGCACTAAGCATCGATACAGCTTAGACGAACTGCTGATTCGCTATGCAAGAATGCTTGAGCAATGCCCTCAGGGTTTGATCGTATGGACAGAAAACGCCCTGCCCGCTTATCTCATCGATCAGGTCGGCGCTGTCGCTGACCTGGCTGGGTTCGCTAAACGGCACCAGTGCGACATGGTAATAGGAGCCATGTACCATGACCACGATCACACACCCTTCAATTCCGCCTATGGTATTACAAGCAGTGGCGAGCTGGTCAACGAAGTTTACAGCAAGCGCTATCTGGTGCCATTTGGAGAATACACTCCCGCCTCAGTTCGCAACCTGCCTGAATGGATATTGCGCTTAACAAACACTCCAGCAGGCGGCGGTTTCGGTTCAGGCAAGACGGCTGTAGCTCTGCCGTTAGCATGCGGACAGGTGGCCCCCTTGATATGTTTCGAAACGTTATCACCAGAACTGTGTGCCTCAAGCGTCAGAAAAGGCGGACAGCTACTCGTCAATATCAGCGACCTGGCGTGGTTTCATCGATCGATGATCGGCGAGCAAATGATCGCCTTTTCAGTTTTCAGGGCAGTCGAGAACAGACGCAGCTTTGTTTTTGGAGCCAATACGGGACCCTCTGCTATCATTGACCAGAACGGCAGGATAAAAGAGCTGTCGGGACAGGAAAAAGATCTGGTCCTTACTGGAAAGGTAACCCTTTCGACTGAGCTGACCCCTTTTACTCACTGGTTCATCTTTTAAGGTTTTTCGTTTTGAAATCAACACAGCTCCAGCGCAAGACAGCCCCTGGCCTGATTGCCACTTTGACATTCGTTGCCCTCCTCTCCAGTTACAGTGCAGGCTGGGCAAAAGATTCAAAAGAAACTCCTGTGAACGTCAGCGCCGACGCCAAAGCCGGCACTGCAGGCGAAAACGAAGATAAGAAGAAGCATCTGGCTCGCTCGACCTCATGTTTCGAGGTTGCCGCACCGAGAGAAGTCATATGGCTGACATTGACCAACTTTTCAAAGTATCCTGACCTTTTCAAGCGCATCAAAACATGCCGAGTGACTAAGCGAGAAGGCGATCTCGTATTCATCGAAAGCATGATGAAATCCCAACTGTTCATTAAACCGTGCCAGCACACCATCAATGACCTTGGCAAGGGTCCCGGAACGCTCAAATGGAAGCTCCTCGATGGTAACTTCAAGTCCGTAGAAGGCATCTGGACGCTGGAGCCAGTCAAAGACGGCGACCACACCAGGGTCACTTACACAATCGAAGTCGATCCGGGCATCGTGCCGCAGGGAATCTGCTCGATGTTCATGAAAGCCATTCAGAAAGAAGCTGTCGCATCGGTCACTTCAGTATCTGAATCATTTTTTGCAGAGCGCCGTGCAGCCAATGAGCGCTCAACTAACAACAAAGGTTAGAGAGTTACTTTCCGCTTCAAGGCTCCAGACTCCGTTTCAAGGACCGGACTGGACTTGTGACATCTAAACCCGAACTGGACCTAAGCAGGACTGACAGGCTTACCAGGACGGACTACTGAGCCTTTGCCAACTTTCATAGCCGACTTAATTTCAACGACCACAGTATTGCCCGAAACAGACTTGAGGCGCCCCATGGCAACCTCGCCCCATCTCTGCGATGAAGGTGTCATTCCTTCGCCTTGCTGCATGATCTTGATGCTGTCATCGCGCGTATTTTTCTTTTCGAACTGACCTTCAATTTGCACAGTCACTTCGGTCGCACCCATCTTGACTTTGGGTCCGGCTTGCAAAGTGCCCTTACCGCAAGGGGTCCAGATCTGGTTGAGAGTATTAGTTCCCGCGCCCCACTCATAGAGTGTTACCGGTTTGCCAAGCCTGATCATCGCGCACCTCAAACAGTAGATTCACCGCCCAAAAAAATAGCACAATACCGCTCGCCGTGTCGCTTAATACGTATCCATAATCCGTTCGAAACACTGATCGAGAGCAATCGGTTTTGCGGAAAAGCTCGTCTCGAGGGCATTGCTGTCAGTAAAAGAATTGGCCATGATCAGTTTTACAACGTCCTCATTGATAGCAGAACCAGGCACAAGCCTGGTTAGAGCCGCCGATGCTTTGGCAACCGTGGGTGTCGGTACGTTAAAGGTGGGGCCTCCGATGCCAAGCTCAGCTCTCACCTTTTCCATAAATTGCATCATGCTGTAAGTTACCGGCCCACCAAGATCGTACGTCTGCCCGGCGCAATCTTTTCGATAGATGCTGTCGACAATACAGTCGGCAACGTTGTCGACACAGACAGGCTGAATCTGGTTCATCCCACTACCCAGAACCGGCATGCACATGCGAAATTTTATCAGCGGCATCAGTACATCAAGAAACGGAAACCTCTCACCGAACATGTAAGAAGGTCGAAACACCGTCCAGTAATGCTCAGCCTCTTTAACAATCTTCTCTGATTGCCACTTAGTATTGAAGTAAGTGCTGGCAGCAGTGCTTGACGCACCCAGACAGCTGACATGAATGAAGCGCTGCACCCCGCGTCGCTGCGAAGCGTTAACGAGATTCTGCACAGCATTGACATGCAGATCCTGCAAATCAACATTTTTGCTCGGGCGCATCGAACCAACGATGTTGATGATGGCAGTGCAATCGACCAACGACGAGAGAACGGCTTCTTTATCAGTAACGTCGGCCACTGAAATATCCACGCCGCGATGACGGAGGTTTTGTATAGATGCGTCTTTCCAATCACTTGAACCGCGAATAAAAAGCTTGGTCGGATACTTCTTATCGACCAGACGCCTCAACACCTGGCCGCCGAGCAAGCCAGTAGCACCAAGCAGAAGTATCATACGACTAAGTCCTGATAGGGTCTCAAACTAGGGCCACATTCCACCGACACGCCCGCCGCCGATACCCATCCTTATGCCACTGCCACCGATACCATAGGAACTGCCATAAGGTGAGAAGCCATTACCGAACCCGTTCATACCCATGCCTCCCATACCGCCCATTCCATATGGATTGTAGCCATAGTTGGGTTGTACGACACGGCGCCCGATCACCATTCCGCTGGTTGGATCAATCAAGTTGCCGGAATTCGGGTCCATCAATAAGCCCGTTTGAGGATCGGTCATGAGATTCCCAGACATGCCGTAACCGGTGCTGAAACCACTACCGCCACCAAGCATGTTGCCCAGCGAATTCATGATCTTCGATAGCCCGCCGGAGCGCTGCGGTGCAGGTTTAGGCATATTACCGGCGCTGGCCATGTCGGGGAAGTCTGGATCGATATCAGCATCAGGAGACTGAGCAACGCGTTGATTTTTCACCATACTCGGTGCCGAAATAGGAATGATGCTGACGAGATGACTGACACGGTCCGGCAAAGGCTTGCCCTGCCAGGTCACCTTGTCTTTCGGAATGATATTAGTTTCCAACCTGTCAACCCGCACGGGCAGTGGGTCTTTCGTGTAAGTCTTATTCAAGACTTCCTGCTCGAGTGCCGTTACTTGTTGATTCAACCCCAGACCGGAAGACATATCCGGCACCGACTGTGGTGCAGGCTGATAAGCGGTTGACGGGCTCTGATAAGCCGTGCGAGGTGGAGTGCTGCGCTGATAGCCACTGCCTCCAAAACCGTAAGATCCCGAAGCACCGGAAGAACCGGTTGAACTGCCACCAAAACCATATGCGCCGCTGGCGCTTGGTGAGGAATAAGCCGATGATGAGCCGCGACCGTAGCTGCCACTGCCTGTGAACGGAACATCTTGATCGTCTGAATTGCCGGAACGATTGGAGCGATTGAAGGCGCTGTTCAGATCGTTGCGGAGGTCACGCCCACTGAAGCTGCGTCCGTCCGCTCCCGGCGTTGATGAAGGAGCTCTGTGCTGCGCCGTAGGTGGTGGCATAAACGTATCATCATCGTCAGCCCAATCGGCACCGGCGGGCACCTGCTTGGTTATATCCACGCCGGTTCTGCTTTTCAGGGCGTCAACCCGATCGCTCAGGTCGGTACTGCTTGATGGTTTACCGAATACTTTCGTCTCCAGCCGCGCCAGACGTTGATCGACTGGCTCAGAAGCAAACTCTTTACCGAGAAGCCGCTGCTCCATTGCTGAAACTTGAGGGTATTTAGTGCCGTCAGCAACAGCCTGAGGTGGACGCGACTTGCTCGGTGGAGCCATCGGCACGTCTTGCGCGTCACCGGCCGCGGTTGTGTTGCTGCCACTTGCAGCCGCGGGCACGTCGGGCACGCTGTTCAAGCCGGGAACAGCCTGAATCAACTTGGAAAGCCTTTCGCCGTCAGGACCGCTTTTGGCTTCACCGAAAACCATCTTCTCAATGCGTTCAAGACGCTGCGGAAGAGGGTCTTTCGGATAAGTATGCTCAAAAAACTTCTTTTCCAGCTTCGGTACATTCGGGTCGGCACTATCGGCATCGGCGGCGAAGCAAGGCATTGAAGCTTGCCAGAAAGTAGCGACAAGCGCAAACTGCATTGCCAGTCCAATCGTACGAGCTAATAGTTTCTGATTCTTACCCTTCATTTTCGTCGTATGTCGAGAGATGAACAGAGCCGGGACCTCTACTAAAGATTACTCACTTCCAGGCATTGGATCATTGGTCAGAAGTCATGAACGCTTATTTTGGTCGGCTTTCTCTGTCATCTTACCACGCGTCAAGTGCCACAGATTCCTGGTTTTCACCAGGTTTTCCAGCTTCCATAACGGTGCAAAGAGAGAGCTAATCTCAGCAAAATTTGGTAACCGGGTTAAGTTAACAGACGAGCTATCTATTCCATTGTTTCCGATGTCAAGACAGGCAATCCCGGCGCAATTCAGATTATGCTATGGCAGGAACAATTGATATCGCTGCATGGAGCAGCGCTATACGCGATTCGCCCGGAGAGGATAAACATGGCAACACGCTCTGCTACTAGTGGTGGAAAGACCAAAAACGCGATTCTTCTGGATGGGCACAAACTGACTCTAGAAGACCTGGAGGCAATCGCTAAAAACCGCATCACGGTAAAGCTTTCCGACCAGGCCATCAAACAACTCAACAAAAGTCGCGCCGTTGTCGAAGAAATGCTCGAGAGCAGACAGGTGGTCTACGGCATTACCACTGGATTCGGCAAATTTAAAGATGTCTACATCGACCCCGAAGACAGCATGCAGATGCAGAAGAATTTCCTCGTCAGTCACGCTACAGGCGTCGGGCGGCTGCTCGAACGTGAAATAGTCAGGGCTTCCGTTGCTTTGAGGGCAAATGCCCTTGCTAAAGGCTTCTCCGGCATTCGCGTCGAAGTTGTTGAACTGCTGGTGGAGCTGCTCAACACCGGCGTACACCCTTGCATTCCGGAGAAAGGCTCGGTCGGAGCAAGCGGCGATCTCGCACCGCTGGCTCATCTTGCTCTGGTTCTAATTGGTGAGGGCGAAGCTGAGGTGAATGGTGTTGTTTTGCCCGGCTCTGAGGCTCTGGCCAGTCGAAACCTTGAGCCCGTAACGCTTCTGGCCAAAGAAGGCCTGGCTCTCACCAACGGCACTCAGATTATGGCGGCCATTGGCAGTCTGGTAGTTCTCGAGGCCGAACGACTGGCAAAAATGGCTGACATCATCGGCGCTATGTCACTGGAAGCGCAGCTGGGATCGAGAAAAGCCTTTTCAGAGTTAATTCACAACACTCGCCCCCATCCAGGACAACTGGCTTCGGCAGCCAATCTTCGTAAGCTTCTTCAAGATTCGGCTTTGATGGACAGTCATGCCAATTGCCCGATGGTGCAGGATGCGTACTCTCTGCGCTGCATGCCGCAAGTGCATGGAGCATCGCGCACAGCATTCGCGCACGCCCGCCACGTGCTGGAAATAGAGATTAATTCAGCCACCGATAACCCGCTCGTTTTCGATGATTGTGTCCTATCCGGAGGAAATTTCCACGGGCAGCCTCTGGCGCTCGTGATGGATTACGTGGCAGTGGCATTGGCAGAACTGGCAAATATCTCTGAGCGCCGAACAGAGCGCCTGGTTAATCCGGCGCTGTCGAACGGGCTGCCGGCTTTCCTGACTCGCAGAGGCGGGCTCAATTCAGGTTTCATGGTCGCCCAATACACAGCAGCGGCTCTGGTTTCCGAAAACAAATCTCTAGCGCATCCGGCCAGCGTAGATTCGATTCCGACATCAGCCAATCAGGAAGATCACGTCTCTATGGGCACAATCGGAGCGCGCAAAGCGCGTGAGATCATGAAAAATCTCCGTCACGTACTGGCCATCGAATTGCTTTGCGCCTGTCAGGGACTTGATTTGAGAACCAGTGCGTACGTAACGACAGACGACAACGACATGCCTACTTTTTGCCATGATACTGCCGGCATGCATCCCGGCACAGGTGTGAGAGTGGCTTACGATTTTGTTCGAAAACATATTTCTCACCTTGCTCAAGATCGCGATCTGAGCGTCGATATCAAATTTGCCGAACAACTGATTGCATCCGGAAGTCTTCTGGAAGCGGTTGAAGACGAGATAGGTCCTCTCAACTGATCTGTTCTTTATTGTTGAAAGTTCGTTGATCATTTGTTGAAAATTCGTTGAAAGAAGAATCTGGCGCGAAATACGCCTGCTCAAGTCAGCGACCGAGTGGCATAATGGCAAAATGAACATGCCAAATTTTAGACCAAGGCTGAAGCTCATTCACAGCGCACTGATACTCGTGTCAGTGCCCCTGCTATTTGGATTCATCATCGCCTGCGGTCTCAATTCAGAGCTGCAACAATCATTCTTGCAACGACGAAACATTGAGCGCAGCGCCATTTCGTCAGTATGCATAAGCAAACTTGCAGGAGATTGCCTCAACTTCAAAAGCAATCTGTTGGCAGCGGAAAACAATTTCCAGATCGACAAACTTGAAAAAGACAGACTGAACAACTCTGTTAAACAGCTGCATGCCGATGTAGATAAACTCATAGAGCTGAGCAAAAGCAACAAAAATTATGAAGAGATGCTGTCGGACACACTGCCTGTAGCAACTGAATCACTGAAGACAATCGATCAAATTTCGATTCAATCGAACCAGGCAAATAGCGACAAAAACAAGCAACTTGCAATCGAACTGGAAAAGGCGATCGAGAGCTTGAATAAGTTGGTTGAAAAACATGCTGCCGCACTGCCAACCGACCCGAATGCAGCCAAACTGCACGACAGAATGGTGCAACAGTTTCTAGCCTGGCTTTTGGCGGCAAATATTCTGGTCTGCCCCCTGATTGTTTTATACTTCAGCCAAAATGTAGTACGACGGCTTCTCGTGCTGGTATCGAATGCGGAGCGGTTGGCGCATAATAAAGAGTTGCTCGAGCCCGTCGGTGGAGACGATGAAATCGCGCACCTGGACAAAGTTTTCCGCCTCATGGCCAATACCATCACAAGCACGAGAGCTGAGCGAGAGGAAGCCGAACGTGTAAAGAAAGAGTTCGTTGCGATGATCGGTCACGATTTACGCACGCCACTGAGTTCGGTGCAAGGAACACTCACACTCCTGGCAGATGGCGTATATGGCGAGATCTCGGAAGTGGGAATAAAAAAAGCACGAGTGGCTGAAAAAAGCATCGAGAGAATAACTCATCTAGCAAACGAACTGCTCGATATAGAGAAGATCGAAAACAGCAATTTGAAAATCGAGCTTGAGCCTGTCTCTCTTCAGTCCGCGGTCAACCGCTCAATCGCCAATCTGGAAGGATTTGCCGTCTACAAGCAAATCGCAGTCGATTTTGCCGGCACCGATCTGGAAGTCATGGCTGATGAAGACAGGCTCACTCAGGTGCTTGTCAATTTACTCTCAAACGCCATCAAATTCTCACCAGACGGCAGCAAAATAACCGTTACGGTCAAACAGATTGATAACGGAAAAATAGAACTGCGTGTCAACGATCAAGGCAGAGGCATTTCGCCGGACAAGAAAGAAGAAATATTCGCCCGCTACAAACAAGTTGATAAGACAGACGCTAAAAATGAAAGAGGAATCGGACTGGGACTGGCAATTTGCAAGGCGATCGTGGAGAATCACGGTGGAGGAATTGGAGTCGACCCAAACCCGAACGGCGGTTGCTCTTTCTGGATTACGCTCACTCAAGCCGCTCAGCAATCGATTAAAGTTGAAAGTCGTGAAACGGTTATGCAGAAACCAGTGTAGGCAAAACAGAAGCTTGAACAACGCAGAAATTCAGACCCCGTCTAAGCAAGGTGAGTGATGGCAAAAATTCTTGTGGTTGAAGATCACAAAGAATTGTCCGACCTGATCAGAGACTCTCTGACCGCCAACGAATGCCTGGTAGACTGCGTTCAAAGCGGACCGGAGGCACTCAATCAACTTCGCCTGTACGAATATGACCTGATCATTTTGGATCTCAATTTGCCCGGTCTGAGCGGCATCGACGTTTGCAGAACGTTCAGACAGCATGGGGGCAACACGCCTGTGCTGATGTTGACGGGAAATCGCACCATCGATGACAAAGAGTTGGGTTTTGAAGCCGGTGCAGATGATTATCTATGCAAGCCATTCCACTTTCGAGAACTGGTCCTGCGTGCCAACGCGATGATACGTCGAGGTGTCGGTCAGGCAGCAAACAGCAGCATATTGACAGTTGGAAACATCAGTCTCTATATCAAAGAACACCGCATTACGAAAAACGACATCGAAATAAATTTGCTTCCCAAAGAATTCGCCTTGATGGAATTTTTTGTCAGACATCCCAATCAAGTCTTCAGTGCAGAAGCTCTCATTCAGCGTGTCTGGCCTTCGACGACCGATTCTTCACCAGAGACGATTCGGTCATACATAACTCGCCTGAGAAGCAAATTGGGAGCGTCCGAAGACGATCCCGTCATTGCCACTGTCCATGGTGTAGGCTACAAGCTCGTCACTTCACACCCATGATCGGTGCCAGCATCATATAAGTCGTGTAGATCGCCGGTCCTAACATTGGTACGAGAATCAATGGCATGACAAATATCATGATCACGGGCACCATTTTCACAGGCACTTTCGCCGCCTCTTCTTCCTTTTTGCGCTTCAAACGATCTCGAATCGCTTGCGCCTGTTGTTTGAGCGGAAAGGAAATGTCGGCGCCCTTCTGCTCAGCTGCGACCAGTGCTGCGGCAAGACTGCTCAACTCATCAACACCACAGCGATCTGCCATGTTGCGAAAGGCTGTTCCGGCAGTCTTGGCAAAGACCTTGACCTCCTGAATCAACTGTTGCATCTCGGCACTGATGATGGGGCAAGTGTCCTCAGTCTCCTTGCTGATCTTCTCAATGGCACTGAGTAAACCAACACCGGCTTGAGCACAAACAAGCATCAGGTCTATTACCACCGGTAGTTCGCGCAAAATTTGCCCCTGCCGATTTTTGGCTCGGGAAGCCAGGAAAAAATTCGGCAGCAGCCATGACATGACAGCAGCAGGAGCAGCAAGCAAGAGAGCCGCAGCATTTCCGGGTGCGCAAAAAATACAGAACAGCAAACAGCAGCCCGTCACTAAAACGCGTATGCCCGCATAGGTAGCCAGGTGCGCCTCGCTGCGGTAGTTGGCGACTGTCAACAATGCCAGGGTACGCGCATCCATGACTGCAGGAAAGGCGCGTAATGTGGCGTCGCCGATGGCACGACAGAAAAGCAGTATGGTCGAGTCTTTTGGCTGGATAGTAGCCAGTTCGACTGCCGCCCTACGGGGGCGCACGCGCACTGCATAACTCTCGACATACTGAACGAAAAGCGGCTGCACTGCAAGCAGCGCGGCCGCCAGGACAACAGCGAACAACAAAAAGCTAAGACTGAAATACCACATCTTTTTTCCTCGAATTGGAAAGCTCTGGGTGCTTTTCGCATCGTAGAAAAAGGATGCTGAAGGATTGCTTCAGACTTGTTGAGTTTTCGTTGAACAGCTTCTATGCGGGGCGCAGAGAATCCATTTCGGGATCTCCAGGCCTAGTAAGAATCCATCCTTCTCGCCGAATAGCTGGATTATTGTTTGCCAGCTTCTTCTTTTTTGACTTTCAACTTCTTCCAGTAAACGGCAAGACCGATGATCGCCAAAGGCATCGCTAAGACGCATGTCAAAACTAATGGGCTGTTAAATGGTTCCGGCATGATTTTGATCTCCCCTTAAAAACAACTTCAGAAACTAGAGAACTTCTAACAACTCTACATCATCAAGCTACCCCACTCAACACTAAACGACATGAGGCAGTAAGCTTGAAGCAAACTCTGCCAGAAAACATCAACCGGAAGCTTATTCAGGAGGTTGTCATGAACGTGTTATTTGTATGTCTTGGAAACATTTGTCGCTCGCCCATGGCAGAAGGCATCCTCAAGCAGCTCTATAAAGAGCGGGCAATCACAGGCAATGTCGAGTCTGTCGGACTTATGGACTGGAACGCCGATAAAGCGGCCGATTACCGCGCCATCGCCGTTGCTCGAGAAAATGGACTTGACATTACTTCGCATCGAGCCCGTCAGATCCGGAAAGATGATTTGGATCGCTTCGACATCATCTTGGCTATGGACGGGCACAATATTCGACTTCTGGAAAAAATTGCCAGCCCTGAGCACAAAAATAAAATCAGGCTTTTGCGGGGAGTCGGCGACATTAAAGATCCGTATCAGGGGACCGAAAAGGAATTTCGCGAGGCATTCAAGCTCATTAAAGAGTCTATTGAAAATTTAGTTGAAAAGTATTAGCACCGAATGTGATACCTGGCAAGAATTTGGGCATAAGGACAAAATTTTGGTCAGCAGATTAGCCGCTTCAACCAGTGTTTCCGCTGGATGAACTGCAGCAGATTGACCAGGCACAAATAAACGGGTCAGAGTTTCAGCCGCGAATAATTCGCGCCATACACTCAGCTAGTTCCTCAGGTGTACAAACGAGGATGTCCATCCCGGCTTTCCGGCATTTTTTTGCCGTCTGCTTGTTGTACTCGGGACGGGCATTGAAGCCAAGCGCTCCCAGCCCGATCATGCGGATGCCGGACTGAGACATTGCCAGCACCTGTCGAACCAGATCGTTTTCGGGACGCCCCTCGTAAAAGTCAGTGATCAAAACGACAATCGTTCGAGCCGGTTCTCGTGCCAGCTGTTGACTGTATTGCAAAGCAGATGTGATATCAGTACCGCCACCCAAATTTATGGACAGAAGAACGTCTACAGGTTGCCCCACCTGACCGGAAAGATCAACGACCTGTGTATCGAATAAAACCAGTGATGTTTTTATCGATGGCAGTTCAGCAAAAATAGAAGCCATGATGGCGGAGAAAATTGCCGAATCAAGCATCGACCCAGACTGATCGACAGTGACTATTATGTGCCAGGGGCGCTTTTTGCGTTCAGCGGCGAAAAAATACAATCTATCGACAAGCAATCGTCTGTGCTCAGCACTGTAATTATGCAAATTGCGTCGTATTGTCGTTTTCAAATCCAGATTTCGATAGACCTTGCGAGGCGAATGCCGATCGCGACGAATCGCACCCGAGATTGCCTGTTCAATCTGTAAACGCAACTTCTCCTTCACTTGATTGACGACTTTATCGATCAGTTTTCTTGCCAGAACGCGAGTCTCGGGATTAAGCAAATGCTTGTGCGTCAGCAAAGTTTTGACAATGTCGACGTTGGGCTCGACTTTATCCAGCAGCTTTGGCTCATTGAGGATCTCATTCAAACCGCGCCGTTGAATGAGCTCTTTTTCCAACACTTCCCGTGCTTTATGCGGAAAAAGTTCCGTTACCTGGTCAACCCAGTTGGGCACAGTCAACTGAGTGCGTCCTCTACCGCCCTGGCGAGACTTTGCCTTGCCGCCCCGATCACCGACCGCACCCGTGCCGGCACTTTCACCATCATCGCCAAACAAGTAACCCAACAGAGGAGCAACAGCAGAGCAATCATCATCACCACTACATGCGATACCATGCTGCTCGGCTGATTTACCGAGCACCAGCCGCCAACGGGCGAGAGTATGTCGTTCGCTATCGTTCAGATCTGTCATTTAAAAATCCCATTTAGACATTATTTGGGCAACGCGACTGTCGATTTCGACTATCATGGCGGCGCCTTCAAGCGAGGTGCGCAATTCCATTATCGAATCCGAATCCTTCAGACCATAAAGCTTTGCCACGGTATCTGCAACGCTCTCTTTCTGCGAATCATGCAAGCGTTCAAAGGCAGCGCGCATTTTAGGAGCCATAGTCAAGAAGGGCTCCCACTCAGAGACGCGCAGCAACTCATCTACAGCCGCGATCAGAGAACTGGCTCCCAACATTATTGAAGTTCGCGAAGCTGCCATGATTCCATCCAGGAAATCACCAGCCGTAATCATAATTTCGACAGGCGCCTTTGCCAGCGCTGATAATTCCCGCGCCAGATCTTCTGTCGAGTTGATTCGCATTTCAGTCAGCACGCCCAAAAACACACCACGCAGAAAAGGCACGTCACAGAGATTGGCGGCATTCCTCACGTGCTCGACAAAAAGATCCTTATCAAGTTCGGGTCGATCTCCACGCTGAACTATTTCTGCGATAGTGAGCAGCCCAGACACAACAGCCGCTTGCTGCTCTTCAGGCACGGCAATTGTTTCAATGACTGAAAAACAAGCCCGGTCAAAACAACGCTCGAGCAAATCGTCGACAAATCCTTTGCGCAGGTTTCGATAAATCGCGTATCGTTCCAAAATGACCAGGTTAGATAGCGCTTGTGCCAGTGAAGGGAATCTGTTGTCGCTGTCTATAGCGCTGCCCAACACCTCCTCCACTTCTTGAATAATGTTGGGCAGGTCCATGTGAATAGCGTCAACGAGCAACTTGCTCGCTTGACCAGCATTAGTCTCCTCAAACGCCATCATCTCGCGAAAGCGGGCCATCGCGGCTGATTCGATTGTGTCACCATAAAGGTTGCGTTCAATCAATTTAGCTTCGACGTTGGGCGACCACTTCAAGCCCCAGCGTTCCATAAAGAGAGTGCCGCCTGCAAAATCTCCTGATGGCGCTTCAAGAAGATTAGCCAACCCGATCTCGAGCCAACCGACTCGATGAAGAAAAATCGATTGTTTATTCTCGAGTTCTTTTCGCTTGTCAATCTTGAGCTTGATCAACTGCTCTCTTGCCATACATTCATCCAGTTTCAGATCATTCATCTGCTTATAGAAATCGTCGACTATCGGCAGCTGTCCAAGAGCATCTGTGACGCGCCCAATCCTGGTGCCGATGTCGGCATGTGTCATGGCTTTGAGCAAGTGCCCACCCACATCGTCAGGGTCGCCTTTGCAACAACAAGTTATGACGGCGTCATGAATGTCATCCAGTATCGGAGTGGCCCGGCCGCGCAAACGAGCCAGCATCTCGGCATGCTGACAGGTAGAAATTGCATCAGCCGAAGATAACGGCTCGCCCTCTTTGCGCGCTTGCTTGAGAATCGCCACAACGTGCTCTATCAACAAGTCGCGCTCCCGAGAATGACTGCGCAGATCCCAGAGCGTTTGATAGAACTGAGGCGCGCGATTACCCGCACCATAGCCAGACAATTCAGAGAAACGGAAGAAGGAATACGGCACAACCGTTTTATAAACTGTTCCAGCCGGACACTCCGGTGGAGCAAGGCTGTCACAAGCATCCAGAAAGAGATGAAAGCCGCCGCAGATCACCATACACTCTTCCGGCTTCAAATTTTCAGCTTGCATTGTCTCTCGAATCGTCTTGAGCATGAAGCGCTCACGGGCGAGCGTACCGTCGAGTTCCATCTGCTCAGGACTGGCAGTAGCTCTAGAAGCTGCGCAAAACGTAGCCACCTCGCGCCGAAAAAATTCCATATCATCCTGGAAGTCACGAATCTCAAAAAGACTGTCCCAGGCTTCATTGAATGTGCGATATCCGGCTACACCAGCGAGGCGTTGATAGAAACTGCTTTCAAGCATCAAATTTTCCGATCGATTTTTTCCTTCCGGCGCTTTATTTTTGTCGTCGGGCTGCTCATCAGCCGCAGTGTCAGCGGCATCGGGGACTGCACTGGCAGGCTTAATCAGGGCATAGTGCGGAAGGTCCATAAATTTCACAGCGATTCCAAGCTTTTTGGCAAGCAACATCGCTACGTATTCGGGTGAATATGGAAGCAGCGGATACCAGGAAGCGAATCGGGCTGGAATATCAGGAGAGGCGCTGACGATGCCTGAAAGACCAAGCACGTTGTCATCATCACGATAAGAAGTGTAGATTGCAATCGGCGGTCTGGTAGCTGCATCAACAACATAGCGAATCAACTCATTGGCTTCAGCCGGTCCTTCGATGAAAAGCATCTTCGGTTTGCGGCGCTGAATAGCGTCTTGCAAATACTTAGCCACAGTCGGCGAGTGGTGCCTTACCGGAAACCAGAAAAGGGATTCGGACAGCACGCGGTCAACAGAATTTTTGATGCCCTGCACATCAATTTCAATCTGCTCGGCAACAACAGCAAGCGCATCATCAGTGGTGTCAGGAGAAATCTTCATTTTAATGCAGCCAGCATCTCATCATGAAATTCCTGCCATTCTTTATTGCCTGCGGCACGCTTCTTCGCGACCAATACAACATACTCTTTCAGCACAGCCAGGTCTTCCAGATTCTCTTTCACGATCGAACCAGCCAGGTTGCGAGCAACATGACGGGGTGTAATTTGACCCGAACCAAAGAATCGCGCATGCAGTGCTGCGTCAAGTGCGATACTGATAGCTTCTGCGGTCGACAGAGTCGTCGATGGTTTCTTCAAACTGACACCATCTGCTGTTTTACCGTCTCGAATTTCCCGAAAAATCGTAGTTAAGAGCTCGACCACAGGTTCAGGCACACGCACAGGCATGTCATAACGCTCGAGAAGCTCGGTCGAACGCTGTTGCACAACCTGAACTTCAGTTTTCTGATCGGCGATAATCGGAATATAAATGTAGTTGAAACGTCTCTTCAACGCGGCGGAGAGTTCGTTGACGCCCTGGTCGCGGGTGTTAGCGGTAGCGATAATGTTAAAACCGCGCTGTGCCCAAACCATGTTAGCGTCAGGCAACTCCGGAATAGCAACAGCTTTATCCGAAAGGATGGAGACGAGAGCATCTTGCACGTCGGGAACACAGCGAGTAATTTCCTCGAATCGCAACAAGCTTCCATCTCGCATCGCCACCATTGTCGGAGAGGGAATCAAGTTTTGCAGGTTTGGTCCTTCGGCGATGACACGGGCAACATTCCAGGAGTATTTGATATGCTCTTCGGTAGTACCGGCGGTGCCCTGAATAGTGAGAGTAGAATTGCCACTGATGGCTGCGGCAAGGTGCTCAGAGAGCCAGCTTTTCCCCGTACCGGGCTCGCCGACTAAGAGCAAAGCGCGCTCGGAGGCAAGGGTAACAATCGACCGCTCGACGATACTATCGTCTCCGAAAAATTTTCTCGTGATAGGAACATCAACGCTCTTTCCACCAATCTTGGCCTTCAATGTTTTTCCGCCGACGATATAGGTGAGCACCGAGCGCGGTGAGAGAAGCCATGGTTTTGGCGGCGCATCAGGGTCGTTTTGTTTGAGAGCTTCGAGTTGATCTGCATGACGAATCTCAGCCGGTTCCCGTACTTGATCCGGCTTATCGTCGCCGTTGCCACCATTCTTTGCCATGAAAACCTCCTAAAACTTCATCACTTTTAAAAGAGCTGCCGGATCAACATTTCTATCGCTGATATTCATATACTCCGGTCCTTTCGACCCGAAAATAGAGAGCGGCTGCAATGTCAATCGGCACCGCTCGTAGTGCAACAAAGCAAACATTGGTGGCGGAACTTTTACCGTTAACATTCTGTGCAGAGTATCATCAAGCTCCACACCATCCGCACCCCTGGGCACTACCCCTCTGAAAATGACATTCTTGTACATGATCGGATAGGTGTGCTTAAAATCGTTTCCGTCCTCTATAGGCAAATCAATTTTCCAATCGTGCAACACGATTTCTTCTTGCAATTCGATATCCAGATCGAGAGGACCGGGGGGATGCGATTGAAGGCGCTCCAGGGCAGCCAATGGGTCCCAGGTGGCTGTGTATTGCGCCCAATCCTCAAAAATATCTCCTTTAGAAATCGTGCTTTTTTCAAGCAAACTCAATCGCCCGGTGCCTGACTTTTCCAGGGCGACACCAGCATCTTTGATCAAAATTTTTGTGCCCTTCATAAAATCGATAGCCTTGAATTTTTGCTTTTGCGGCAGATGCAGATAGCCTTCAGCAGGAACACCCGCCTCTGGTTTGATTGGAAAAATCGAAGACCAGATCAATTTCTGCCCGATTGGCAGGTGAGCACTATCTGTGCTCAAAACTCTCAAGCGAAAATCAAATGCGCAGAAAGTGTTCGGTACTATTTTTTTGCTTACGCCCAGGCAGACGACCTCCATTTGCCCAACTGGCGTCGAAGAAGGCGTCCAGCTCAAACGCTCGAATTCTGAGTCATTGCCTTCCTTCAGCGCGATGGCGAGGCCTCGACTGATCAGCCAGGCCCGATTGAGGAAAAAAGCAAAACGTTGCCGCGAAAAATCTTCCTGATTTTTTGTGTAGCGGGTCAACTCTTCACAAGCCACCCTGAGCGTGCTTCCTAAGCGCAGTAAGCCCAGCCTGGAGGCTTCCTGAAACGACACATTCAAGGTTTGTCTCGTCGAGTCGGAAGCGGTCGTCAAACCTGTAAGCAGCAGGTCTTCGATGGCTTTGGAAAGTTCCTCAAGCAATGGCGCTAACTTCTGCTTATCGACCTGCCCGATCTTCATGATCTACAGATCCTCACTTTCAGAAAGTACCTGTTGCAGAAGCGTCATCTCGCGTTCCACAGCTTCCAGTGTCACCAACCTCTCAAAAACTCTAAGACTTGCCTGCGCGCGCATCAGGGCTCGCGCCGAGCCGCGATCATCGTTGCGAACTTTCTCGATCAAATCCTCCAGACGTCCTGCCAAATGCGCCGCTCCGATACGATCCAGTTCTTCATGCAGAGCCGATAAAACCTGCAGCTGGTCCGGGCCGCAAGAGCGAAGCCCACGAATCGCCAGGTCTTCAAAGCTATGCTGCAATCTTTCGATTGTCTGCACGACTTCTTGCACTTCCTGCACTAATGCTGCCTCCGCACATTTCTGAACATCGCTGCTTCCCGGCGCAGCTAGAGTTTCTCAAATACTTCATAGCGGCTGCCCGCTTGACCTTCTGAGAATAGATACCCAGCAGATGGGGATAACAAGCGCCTCCGGTAACGTTTAATTTTGCCCCGCCAATAGCAAAACCGAGCCCTGAAAGGACCCGGCTTTACGGTTGTTGCTGACAATTTCAAGTCACAAGACGCTGGTTATCACGGAAGCTTCTAAAGAGCTTTCAGGACCGGCAACTTTCTAACATTTGAGAAGCTCTCGGTGGCTTTTACTAGAGCCGACGACCTGGTCTGTCTTTCCAGTTCGAGAAAACGTCTCATCTGAGCCATGGCTTGCTCCGTATCACCAGATTTGGTGCTGCGACGAATTTGGCTATTGAGAAAGCTCGAGGTTTCTGTGTTAAACATTGCCTTATTCCTTATTTCGCTCTTTTCTTACGTTTTTTCGTAACAACTTCAGGCTCTGGATCACCCATGTCAACAAGGATGGATTCGAGTGTTTGAATCATGAACTTGATCTGGGCCTCAGTGATAATCAGAGGCGGTTCAATTCGAACAGTACGGTTGGAGTTCATAGTTGCCGCAACCAAAACACCGCGATGGAACAATTCAACTTGAACCTTTTCACGAACTTCTTTCGACTGGAACTCCAGACCGATAAGCAGACCGCGACCACGTACTTCGGCAAGGTGCTTGGGGTATCTTTCACACAAGTTATTCAACTCGCGCATGAAGACATTGCCCATAACTGCGGCACGAGCAGGAAGATGCTCTTCCATCAACACTTCGATACAAGCAGAGGCAGCTGTACAAGCGAGCGGATTGCCACCGAAAGTAGAGTTATGGATGCTTGGATTCGGCTCCAGTACCTTCCAAATTTTCGAAGTCGACATGAAGCAGCCAATTGGCATCACTCCGCCGCCCAGAGCCTTGGCCAGACAGAGAATATCCGGCACAACACCCTCATGTTCACAAGCGAACATGCGACCGGTGCGACCCATACCAGTCTGTACTTCGTCGAGGATAAGAAGTACGCCTTTTTTCCTGGTCAATTGACGAACTTTGCGCAAGTAACCAACAGCAGGAACGTTGATACCACCTTCACCTTGAATCGGTTCGATGATTACAGCAGCAGTGTTCTTGCCAATCGCTTCTTCTAAAGCTTCGATGTCACCGAACGGCACATGAGTGAATCCATTCAAAAGCGGTTCGAATGGTTTTCTGAACACGTCTCTGCCTGTAGCAGAGAGAGCGCCCATGCTGACGCCATGGTAGGCGTTGCGAGTGGAAATCACTTCAGTTTTACCGGTATAAAGTCGAGCCAGTTTGAGAGCACCCTCAACGGCTTCGGTACCGCTGTTGCAGAAAAACGAATACTTCAAATCACCAGGCGCGATAGCTGCGAGCTGTTTGGCAAGATGGGCAGCCCAGGGATTGAGCAGGTCCTGACTGTGCAAACAGACTTGATCCAACTGCGCTTTCACTGCTGCGATGACACGCGGGTGACGATGTCCGACGTTGAAAATTCCGTAGCCACCGAGACAATCCAAATATTGTTTGCCGTGGTTATCGTATGTATATACACCTTCGTCACGGAACTCTACGGCACCTTCAGCACCGCACAACTTCTGACCGTAGGCGTGGTTCAAGTGCTCGATTGAATTTTCGAGAGCTTGACCGGCGATAACTTCATAGTGATCTGAACCACGTTGTACTTTGGGAAATCTTTTGACCGAATCTTCTTTTCTATAAAGAGCCATATAAATAACCAGTCCTTTGCTGGGATGGGCGTGACGAGACGAACTGTTCGCAAACAGGTCGATGTATAAGACGCAACAACGAGCACCATGCTCAGTGTCACAACCACTGACCTTGTTGTTCGAATAGTTAAGAGCAGATAGCTACGCGACTATCATTTAGCGGAAACGGCAACTCACGCTAATGAAAATTTGAGTGAATACTGCGAATTGGACGCATATTAAGTCTCAGCCTTATGGTGGGCTTCCACTGACCTAGAAATCTCCCGGAGTTCAGCACTAATTGCAGTGCCTTTGCTATTCCAAGAACCTTCTATCTACTCTAAATGTACACTGCATGGACCATTGCGGACAATGTGCAACCTGTCCAAAAAACGGTGCGATAAATTAGCCAACCTGTCTAAGGCTTTTCCAGAATGAGGGTAGAAATAAGTCCCAAAATCCCCGCAGGACTGGGGAATAGGCACTTCTTGACATCAGCATCGTTTTTTCTCACTCTAAAAAGCTACTGCTCAGTCAAATCACGAAAATTGGCTTTTTAAGCCATTTTTCGCTCCATCATACTTAGACGATAAGCTACGCATCTCCGGCACGTCCCATGCAGCCCGATCAGTGTCCTATATTCAAACCGGATCCACCCTGCTTCGACCAAATCCAGCCCATGTGTCAACCGGATCCAGCTAGATTTCAAAACCGACGCAAGATCATTACATTCAAGAAATAGCTCAAAAGCACTCTGTGACACAATTTTCAAGTAAATAGTGGCAATCAGAGCAGTCTATTTCGGCGCGGCAAGGCGCATACAGTTTATTATGTACCTCTGGCGGTCAGTGAGATGCCCTTTTGACAACCAGCCCTATCGGCACAGAAAAGAGGATGTGTGGTGAAGCGACGTTCAATTTTTCTAGCATTATCGCTTTGTATTGCAACCATAAGTGGCTACAACACAGTCGCTATGGCAGGTCAGCAACAGCCGGCACCGCAGCCGAACGGGCAGATGGACAAAGCATTGCTGGACCGGTATTACCAGGGCGTTACCTACATGAAGATGGGTGACCTGGAAAAAGCACTGGCTGCGTTCAGCCAGTGTGCTCTCAGCGCGCCTCAAGATCCACTGGTACACCTCAGCCTTGGTGCCGCATTACAACAACACGGCGACATCGACAATGCTATCTCAGAGTATCGCCGAGCCATTCTCTTGCGACCATCAGATGCATTCGCCCATGAAACTCTTGGCGTATTGCTGCAGGGGCAAGGTCAAATCAATGAAGCCATAGAACAGTATCAGCAAGCCATCCAGTTGCGCCCTGAAGTGGCTTTGATGAAACTCAACCTGGGTATTGCGCAACGAGTGGCGGGCAACGGCGATGCGGCTATCAGCGCCTTGAAACAAGTGCTGGCGGCTTATCCTGAACACTTGAAAGCGCGATCACAACTGGCAGCTGCATATCAGGACAAGGGCGAATATCAACTCGCCATCAACGAATACAAACAGATTACAGCTCGCGAACCGAATAACTTCACGATGCAGTACAACCTCGGCAACTGCTATCTAGCGCTCAAAGACTACGATAATGCAGCCGTGGCATTCGGACGCGCAATTTCTATCGACCCGAAAGTAGCAGCAGCGCACGCTCTACTCGCGCAAGCGCAAAGCAAGACGGGTAAATATGGAGAAGCGACAGCGGAGTTGAAAACCGCGATTCAACTGAAACCAGACCAGTCAGACTGGCACGCACAGCTTGGCGATGTATATACAAAACAGAAAGACTACGCTGCCGCCATCAGTGAGTATCGCAATGCTCAAAAATTGAACCCGCGCGAAGTTGATCCCGCCTACAGCCTGGGATATCTCCTTGAACTGACTGGTGACAATGCAGGCGCGGCAGAAGCGTTCGAACATGTGCTGGCGCTGAACAGCAATCACGTAAACGCGCACTACAACCTGGGAATTATCAAGCAAAAGCTGGGAGATCAGGCCAAAGCCGAATCAGAATTCAGAACGGTATTGAATTTCAATCCCAACGACGGGCAGGCACTGATTAACCTCGGACGCTCGTATCTCCTTGCCGGAGACTTGAACCAAGCAGTCGGATTCTATCGCCAGGGGCTGAGCCTTGAGCCGACCGACGCCGGAGCATTCCAGGAGTTGGGCAACGCACTGATCAAATTGAAGGACTACACAGGCGCCAGATCAGCGCTCGAATCAGCGCAATCGCTATCTCCATTCGACAAAAATACGATGCTCGGTCTCGTCAATCTGGATATCGCCGAAGGCAACAAAGGCAAGGCAGAAGCCGGATTGCGACAGTTGCTCGAGCGCAATCCCAACGACATAAAGATCATGGAGATGCTTGCAGACAACTTGCAGGACCAGGGAAAAACCGTCGCCGCTATCGAAGTTTATCAACAGATCGTTCAGTTGAACCCTCGTTCTGCTGATGCTTTCAACGATTTGGGATTGGCTCTTCAGCGCAACAAGGATAATTCGGGCGCCGTCGCCCAGTATCGAAAAGCGCTGGAACTAGATCCAAAACACGTCGAAGCGCACATCAATCTCGGCAACATTTACCTGGCACAGAAATCTTATACTGAGGCCGGTGTGGAATATCAAAAAGCGCTGGAATTAAGCCCTGACAATGTTCTTGCTCACTACAATCTCGGTCTGGTGTTAACCAGCCAGGAGAATATTGATGGAGCGATGAGTCAATATCGCTCCGCGCTGAGAATTGATCCAAACTACGCCAATGCCTATTTTGCTCTCGCGTTGCTCTATCAATCGCAGAACAACGTTTCAGAAGCGACCACTGCATTTCATAAGTATCTGGATTTAGACCCGACCGGACCATACAGCGAACAAACAAAAACGGCCCTGGCGCGCATCAATCAAACCACAACGGGATCGGAGCAGCCAGCGCAGATCAACAACGCCGGGGATAACCAGGCTGTTCAACAAATGCAAGTCGCGCCTCAAAGTGTTCAGCAATCCGCGCCACAGGTAGCACCACAGAGAACTCCACCAATCAACAGCATCCAAACCTCCACTGAAATTCCCGAGGGCTCTCTGTAGTTATCCTGGTGGCACGCTTAACCAAAAACATTCAGCTACTTGCGTGCGCGAGCGCAATCTTTGCCTTACTCACTGGCGCACCAGTCAATGCAGATGCACCGGATAGTCTCGGCGCAAGCACTTCTTCAACAGCCGACCAAATCGTAATAGATGCCGAAAGCCTGCTGCGCTCTGTCAGTGACGTGCACTACGAACACTTGCATGCGCCAGCCAGTAACCAGGTAACAGGCAACATAGCCCACAACGACTGCTCTGGATTGGTCAGCTATTTACTGGCGAAACACGCACCGGCTCAGTACGCAGCTATATCGTCCGAGCAGCCACAAAAAGAGTACCCTCAAGCAAAGACCTACGCGAAGTTTTTCACAGAACTAGAATCAACTCGAGCCGGTTGGAAAAAGGTGCTGAACATCAACCACGTGAAACGAGGCGATTACATAGCCTGGGCCAAACAAGTAGTGGCGGGTCAGAAGTCTGGAAACACTGGTCACGTAGCCATTGTAGCCGCACCGCCAGGCGACGTTCGCGAAACCACCGTCAATGAAAAACGCGTTCTTTATGTCGAGATCAAAGTAATTGACAGTTCGTCAGTAGATCATTTCGCGCCCGACCTGCTGCCACCAAATGCGGGGCAAAAACATCGAGATGGAATAGGCGAAGGATACGTTCGAATTATAGTGGACACCGAACATAAGCCTGTTGGCTATTGGGAAGGAACCTTCTGGAACGAAGGCGGTAAACCGATAAGCGGTCCCTCTTACACCCCAATAATTGGGTTTGCCCGCCTGGTAAACTAACCAACGCTACATGCGTTTCAGTCTTGTTCAGGCAACTTCAATTTTGACTCTTCCCTGTCAGGCAACTTCAATGTTGCTTCAGGAGTGGACAGCGTTTCAAGTGGCGCGGCTTTTGTCGCCGGACTTTCCAACTTTGCTGATTGAACCGGCGGGAGCAGTGCAGAGTTACTGGAAAGCCCAAGGAAATGCGCCCTTCTCCTTTCAATCTGCTCAGCAATGTCCTCTGCTTTAAAATGAGAATACTGCTCCGGAACGTTGATTGAATGCAGCTTTATACCAACAATCCTGTAGAAGAAACGAACTAGAGAATTGTAGAGAAGAAAGAGCTTCATCGGCAACGACGCCTGCAACGCCCAAACGTTTTTTGCATCCAGACCCACAAATTTGTAGATGAAGGTATACGCGCGTACTTCTTTTAAATTGTTCCAGTCAATATGACAGTGAGTTATAAGCCCATGAAGAGTGATTCCTGTTGCATCAACTTTCATCAAAGGCTCGACATTTTTATTGAACCGGCGCACCACCCACAAATACATCGCGACCATGTAGAGAATCATGAAAGCCGCTAAAAAATACAGATGCATGGAGGCGACGCTGAGAGCATAAATGCCAATCAACGGCGCTGCAAAAAACATGCGCCTGTTTAACTTTTTAATGGCCTGATTTCGATCGTTATAAAGTATAAAAGGCTGAGTAAAGTCATCCGGGTCGCCTGCCACGCCGCTCACTTCGAGGTGTGACGTATCTTCCTTGGCCCATTGGGCGGGTAGATTTCCATCGTCTTGCACTGAAAGCCCTCCAGAGACGAGGCCGATCATAACTTATCGAAGAAAAACTCCATAGTACCCCTATACTGTAAATAACGTCAGAGTTCCATGTGCAAGATTGAAGCACGCAAGATTTGAGGCGCGGATGAAACGTAACAGCCTGTCCAACCTGATTTTTACCGCGCTGATGCTCTCGACCAGCTTAAGTATTGGTCTGGGTCCGGCGACAATCAATCCAGCCTCGGCGCAGCAACAGCTCGTGGCAATGGCCGACCCATCGGCAATGGTGGTGCTCTGTTTTCGCATGAGTCCGCGCACCACAGATCAAGACAAGCAATTCGTCGTCAATTACCTGATGCAACAAGGGCTCTACAACGTCGGATTCCGACCGAACGGATATGAGTGTACCGGGCAGGGCACTTGCGCAGACGCCATGCGAATCATGAAATCGCAGCTTTATGTGGCGCAACTGACCTTGAGCAACCAGATGATTCTGGCTTATCGATTTGATCCGCTTCCCCAGAATCCACTCCCGCTGAACAATAAGGCCCGTTTCGCATCTGTGGCAGATGCTACCGGTTTCACAACCGGGGCCATGGGCGGGTCATCAACAGGATTCGGCTCAGGCACGGGCACGGGCATGGGATACGGTGGGCAGCAAAGCGGCAATCAACAGGGAGGCTATCAGCAGGGCGGCGCCTATCAATACGGAAGCGGCCAGGGCGAACTGGGCAATGGCATGATTGGCGGCTCACAGAATCAAATGGGCTCACAATACGGCTCGCAATATGGCACACAAAGCTCCTCACCTTACGGCAGCACCACTGGATACACGGGATCAGGCGGCGGCGCAGGTTCGAAGCCCATCTGGAACAAGGAAAACGGAACTCTGAGTCCAACAGGACAGGGTATCCCACAACTCTACGGCAACAACACTACCGGCGGAAACAGCACTGCTAACGGTCTGGGCAGTATGAGTAGTGGAAACTATGCTAACAACAGCTCAACAAACTATGGAAATACAGGAACAGTCGGCCCTGGTCCGATCTGGAACAAAAACAACGGCACACTGAGCCCGACCGGTCAGGGCATTCCAGAACTTTATGGCAATTCCACGACCGGTAACGGTGCCGGCAACGGATTAGGAAATCTCAGCACAGGCCAATTCGGAAATTCCAACGGCGGTGGTTTAGCAGGAAGCAGCAACAGCTCAAGCACCCCGGCATACAATCCGAATGCCCCGGCATACAATCCGAATGCCCCGGCATACAATCCGAATGCCCCGGCATACAATCCGAATGCCCCGGCATACAATCCGAATGCCCCAGCAACCAATGCAAACGCCCCGGCATACAATCCAAACAACGGGTTGTCTGATCCAAACGTCGCCGGTCCTCTTCAATAACCAGGAAGAGAAGAAATCCCGCCGCAACAGTCAGGCTAGCCAGAGCGCATGATCTCAGTTTCTTTCATCGAAGCCCTGGACTCGATCATCTTCTTGAGAGTGGGATGATTGTTCAACTCCGGATCTTCCCGAATCACTTCAATGGCAGCATGACGAGCTTCTTCTAGAATTTTTGCGTCGTTGACCAGATCGGCTAGAAGCATCTCAGGCAAGCCACTTTGACGAAATCCCAGAAATTCGCCCGGTCCACGAATTTCCAGATCCTTCTCAGCGATGACGAAGCCATCGTTAGTCTGCGTCATAATCTCAAGACGCTGGCGCGTGGTATCAGATTTGGCATCAGAAACAAGATAACAGTAGGATTGCTCCGCACCTCGTCCGACTCTGCCGCGCAACTGATGCAACGCTGCCAATCCAAAACGATCGGCATTCTCAATTACCATAACAGAGGCATTCGGAACGTCCACACCGACTTCGATGACGGTAGTACAGACGAGGATATCGAAATCTCGATCGCGGAATTTCTCCATAATCTCGTCTTTTTCTTGTGGTTTCAACTTGCCGTGCATGAGACCGAAACGCAAGTCGGGATATTTCTCCCGCAGCTTTTCATACTCCTGAGTAGCGGCTTTTGCCGAAAGAGTCTCGGATTCTTCAATCAATGGAAAGACAATGTAGACCTGCCTTCCAGCCGCAATTTCCTCATGGATTTTGTTCCACAACTCAATCTTACGCCCAGGGGTAAACAGTTTCGTTTCAATAGGTTTGCGCCCCGGGGGCATCTCGTCGATTTCTGAAACGTCGAGGTCTCCATGCATCGTCAGTGCGAGCGTCCGCGGAATCGGAGTTGCAGTCATCGTCAGTAACTCTGGGCTTTGACTTTTCGCCTTCAGACGAGCACGTTGCTTAACGCCAAAGCGATGCTGCTCATCAATGATAATCAGTCCAAGATTTTGAAACTCGACATTATCCTCAATCAAGGCATGCGTTCCGACAGCGATATTAATCTGCCCATTCAAGAGCTCGCCCCGCACCTGGCGCCTTTCTTTTTGCCCCTGCTTGCCGACCACCAGTGCGCACTTTAGACCTAAAGGCGTAAGCAAACGTTGAAACTGCCGGTAGTGCTGTTCGGCGAGAATTTCAGTCGGTGCCATCATGGCACATTGGTAGTTATTCTCTATCGCAATCAAAAACGCCATCAAGGCAACAATCGTCTTACCGGAGCCCACATCACCTTGAACCAGCCTGTGCAACGGTTTCGTGGAAGCCAGATCAACGGCAATCTCTCTAAAAACACGATCCTGCGCATTGGTCAATTTAAATGGCAAAGAGGCGCGCAACCTCTCAACCAGACCATCCGGCTTGAATTCAAGCTTGAGAGCCCCTTCGGACTGTTCGAACTTATGCCTGCGATGGGCAAGCTCGAGTTGAATGGCGAAGAACTCATCAAAAACCAGTCTGTAGCGGGCGCGATCTTTACTTTCCGCATCATCGGGAAAGTGGATTGTTCTCAAAGACCAATCCAAATCCGCCAGATCAAATTTCTCTTTCACTTCTGGAGGCAGAGGATCTGATACTACAGGCAGTGACTCAAGTGCATTGTGAATAATGTTGCGCATGTAGCGCAAACTCATGCCTTCGGTGAGTGGATAAACCGGCACAAGCCGCCCGGCATGGATGCTGCTGGACAGGTCGGGGCTGTCACTGTCTTCGCCCTCGCCATCACCAACCTGCCCAAGCAATTCGATTTCTGCATTCTTTAAGACAAGTTTGTTGCTGTAATTGTCTCGTTCTACAACACCAGACGCGAGAACTTGCGAGTCACGAGGATATTGTCCCTTAAATCGCTCAAGTAGATATTTGTTCTGCTTACCGCCAATAAACCTCGTCACAGCGATGGTTCCAGTACCATCATTGATGGAAATAGTAACGATTGAAATATTTCCACGTTTTGCCTGATAGGCGCCCACGGATCTGATAACACCATATATGGTGACTTCTTGCCCGGGTTTCAATCCGCGAATGAAAACACGATTCTGAAAATCCAAATGACGGCGCGGATAGTGTCTCAACAAATCACTGACTGTGGCGATGTTGAGCTTACCCAGAACGGCAGCAGCCTTCGGACCAACTCCTTTGACAAATTGCACCGGCACCTGACTGGGATCGGCAACAGAAAACTTTGGTGGCGCGGACTTCTCCTTCGCCTTACCTGCAGTTTTACTTGCATCCACAGCAGTTTTACTTTTGTTCACTGCAGGCAGTTCGGAGCCTGTTGCAGGCAAGTCGCCAGCCTGCCGCGGCTCCTGCACTTGCCTGGGCTGCTTTTCTTGAACGGCAGATATAGAATCCGCCAATTTTTGAGTCAGTTCGTCCGGCGACTGGAAAGCGTCTTCAGCAACATCCCAGAGCGGTTTGAGCAAATCCTCCGCCCGCTTGATTATCGAAATACGCGTGGAGACGTCCAGGTTGGGATATTGACGAAACAACCCGCGCACCGTCGCCCATATCGGATCAGTTGGATATCTTCGGCATAGACGATCGGCTGTAGTTCTCATGAACTGCGAAAATGTCGAGTGTCGCCCCTGAAAATCAGAATAGTAAGTGCGACGCTCAACATTAATTGCGCGCCGCAGGGCTGAAAGCTCAGCCTCTTTTGTTTCTTTGACACCGCTCACTATGGCAGCCATATGCACTCAGGATATCCGACAATACACCACGCAACCGCCCAGCATATCTGGACACTTCCGCCTCATTAAGACTAAGAGACGGAGCGTCCAAATACACCTAAAAAATTGGCAACAAGCAAAAAATTCTCGTTAAACAGCTACGAGCTTCTTTTCTTGTCGACGAGGCAGTTCATAATTCATGATGTCCATCAACAGCTCCATTCTAGTTCCGCTGCATAGCAGTGGAATCAGGTTCGGAAGACTGTAGTAGTCACCTTTGAACGTGAATGTATCGACTTCGACATCCATGCTTTTCAAGCTGCTCTCCACAGCATCGCTGCAGGTACCCACATTCACAATAATGACTGAGGGCGTCAGATGCATCGATTCAGCGTAGTCCTGGATGGCATTCGCAAAATACGGTTTCGCATTTTCGCCTTGATCAGTGATCATGACAATCTGTTCAACCGCAAATTTATTGCGGCGCATAGCTTCAAGCGCCACACCGCAAGACGTATTGCCACCAGCCTTGATGCCCTTAAAAGCACTTTCCCAGTGGGAAAGTTCTTTTCCTCTGGCCTTGATTTCGTACGCCATAGAGTCAAACGCATAGACGTACAAATCTGAGGCACAAATAGGTGCAACCAGGCTTGCAACTTGTTTTCCAACTTCGATAGCCAGCTCCATCGAACCGCTTTTATCAACAAACAAAGCAGTGGACTTTTTAATTGTGCCTTTTGTTTTGACCTGGTGGTCTCCGACAGCCTCCACTTTGCGGACCATTTCGTCATCCAAATTAGCAGCCTTCATAGCCTGTCTTGTTTTCAAAGCAGATACGCGTTTATCAGTCTTGGCACTTTCCAACTTTGACTCGATTAATTTGCGCAGATCAACGTTACCCATCGCACCGCGCTTTTTCAAACTAGCCATGTTGTTAATCACTTCCTGCGGAGTCATGACAGAAACGATTGCAACAAGTGCAGCCGGAGTCATGTTCTTCACGACAGAAGAAGCAATCTTGTATGGAATCTTATTTTCCACAATCATACGTGCCTGTTCCGTCGGATCACTGCAAGCAGCGATTTTCTTCAGAACATAAAGTCGACTGTCTTCCGGCGGTTTTTCATCGAACAGAACTTTCTGAGCATAGTCACCAGGCTTTATACGCAAAGTTGCGTACAAAGTCTTAAGCGACTTACGAGCATAAAGTGCAGCCGAATCGAAGCCTCTCTGATCTCGTTCACGAGCATCGAGATACTGCTTAACAGCATTACGAAACGAACGAGGAACAGACGCAGCGATACCCGGCACGAAAGTTTTGCCGGCGCGATGCCCTTTTACAACTCGAACAACGCGTTCGACTTGATATGGTGGCATCTTTTCGAGCATGCACAGTCCGCTGTCTCTGTAGTCATCAGAGAATTTAGACGTAACCATGAAGGCAACGAAAAGTTGTTTCAAATCGTGCACAGATCCATTATCGAAATACCATGCAGCGAGATGTCCAAAGAACAACGGGTCGTTCTCGTGTACGTGTCGGAACAATGGAATATACGGCGCAACATCACGATGCGGCGTACGCAGCAAAGCATTAAGAATGCTCAGCCTGTAGTCTTGTTCTGATGTGATTGCATTTCGTAATAGATGATCGAACATGTTACACCTGGCGAGCTCTCGTTGCCCGCGACGATTACAAAAAACTTCCACTTCAGAATGGAAAGTTTTAGGTGTCATTCAGTTTAAAAATTCTGTCTGTATAAGTCGCAGGAGCATCAGACTTGAAAGGTTTGTAGGCTCCAGCCGTTGGGATACAGACATTGCATGGTGACGCACCGAGATTTATTTTTTGGCATTTGAGGAATCACCATCCTTAATCAAACTCAGTGTCGTCAGAAATTTGGCCTGTGCAAGTTGAAAGAGCAGTTTCTGAGCCGCTACACTCAGATATAGCGTGGTGGAGGAGTATCGCCCCCGACGTCGGTTATGAACCGAATTCGCTTTTACACGAATCATGAATGTAAGCTCTTGCCGTTAGAGCACAGGCTAACAAAAATTATATACAAATCGTCGCGCGTTGTCATCAGCAAACCGATCAATTTAATATTCGTGCACTACCATTGGTGGCACACTCAAACACTGCTTATTTTGTGTTTGCTTTCCACTCATTCGTAAAGGATACAACGGCATCAAGAAGCGCCTTCAATTTTTTTGCACGCTGCATCACATCAGACGCGGTATCCATATCGTGATTCTGAATTGATTTAACACCAATGTTCGTAAGCAATTCCAGCTGTTGATCGACAGCAGATGCAAACTGATTACAGTCATTCAAAACCAGCACCAGATTCTGCTGCAAGAGCTCTTGAACCTTCCCGCTTGCCTGATTCGAATTTTGTGGTTGAGATGGTTGAGCAGCGGGCGCACCAACTGGACCTATCTGGGGAACAGGATATCCTCCCTGACGCCCGGCAGCCTGCTGGTTAGCAAAATACTGCTGTGGACCAGTTTGACTTTGCATTTCTTGCGACTGTCGAAATGGGGGAGAGCCGAACGGTTGCCCCGGCGAAGCGGGTTGTTGCGGATAACCAGGCATAACCGCTCCCTGTTGCGGTCCCGTTGAAGATTGCTGCTGTTGAGACTGGAAATTGGGTGGCTGCGGCTGACCGGGTGTTGGCTGGACAGGTTGAGGACGCGACGGATATTGCAGAGGCGCATTTGCCGGCGCCTGTGGCGGCAGCTGTGGATTTGGACCGGTTTGTCTTTGCATCGGAGCAGGCACCTGCTGCAACCCAGGCTGGGGCATCTGCCCCGGCATCTGTGGCTGAACACCCTGCGAAGGCATTGGATAAGGCTGCGAGCCACGCTGTTGTTGCATATTCGCCGGCATTTGCTGCGAACCTGGCTGTGTCGGAGGTTGAGGATAAGGCGCATTATGCTGTTGCGGCGAATATTGCGGCGCCGGCATCTGTTGCGACTGCGACTGCTGCACCTGAGACTGAGGCGATGGGATCTGTTGTGACTGAGATTGCTGCGACTGAGACTGCTGCGGCAATGGTTGGCTCACTGGCGCGAACGATGCGCGAGGGGGCGTAGGGCGGGACGGATTTTCCTCAAGCAACCACTCAGGTTTCAAAAGCTCTACTTTGCTGTTGCTCGTACCAAATGATTCTGGTCGGGCTGGCAATTCAGGAGCGGGGGCAGTCGGAGGCTTTGCGTCGAGCGAGAACTTATCGGTATCTTTAGCCTCGCCCCGAGCGACCATAATCAAATGCGCAAACAAACGTTTTGCAATCGCCGAAGCCTGGTTCATCGAGACAGGTTTGCCATCGAGAGTCCAATTTATTTTGTTTCGAGCGGCAGGGGCGGCAATCATTTCCATGTAGAGCGGAAATTCTTCGTGACGAGCTTTAAAACCCATCAGCACGCCGACAGGCACAACATAGACTTGAATACGGAAAAACTCGCCCCGGACAACAAGCGCCCACTTATTGGTAGACAAATAGCCTACTGTGACGACTGATGTATCGGGAGCTGCACCGGGACTGACAGGGACCTTGGAATCTTGCACGGCCGGTCGCGTACAGTTCACCTGTAATTCAGGTTCTGTGCACATGACGCTGAAATCGTAGGCATAGCGCTGAAAATGATCGAACAATCCATCGACCCAGGCAGCCATTGACCGGGGCGGCTCCTGGTTGGGGTCGGCATCATTTTTGATGACGACTGCATCCTTTATAGCGTCAGTGCTCAAAGCAGCCAGCCACTTTGATGTCTGCTCACCACTGAAGGGCTTGATGGAATTCAGAATACGCTTGGATAGAGGGTCGGAGCCACCGCTTCGATTCTTTTCGTCAGCCATGGACCGCCATTCCTCATACCGCCTCCTATCAATCTTCCCTGAACAGAGCGAACGCAACCGCATTTAGCGCGTAAATCTGGAGGTTTTTGACGATTTGAGGAGATTTCTCAACACTCATCAATGTTGACTGAAAGGTCTTCCAGCGTCACGGAGAGATTCAACTTTTTTCCCTCAAGACAGTAACGAACAGAAGCTTCACTCGTCAGCGCAACAAGCATAACGATTAAATTCCGAGCCAGAGGATAATCGCAAACATGATCATTTGCGTCGCCTGGTACAACATAAACATCATTCCACTGCACCTGGCCATAAGAGCCATTCAGCCCAGCGTGCAGACAAGCAGTACCGGCTCGTTGCGCTTCTTCGTAGACCAGCCTGCGACTATTTGAGTTGTCAAAAGCATCGACAATTAGATCAAATCCCCGCAGTAATTTTGTGACGTTTTTCGCCGTCAATTCCTTAGAAATCGAAATGATTTCATCGCCAACCTCACGATGAATCAAATTGCGCAAGGCATCCGACTTCAAACCACCGACATCGTCCAGTCCGTACACTTGAGTGCCTATATTGTGCATTTCAACACGATCTTTATCAATGACCGCGAGATTGGCTACTCCCATGCGAGCGAGATTCACAGCCAGATTGGAACCGAGCGCACCAGCACCGCAAATTACTATCCTGAATGACGCTAGTTTTTCCATGGACCCGGTGCCACGGTGAAGTTGCTCGTGAAACAATTTTCTCGTCATGGTTACATTCCCAATAATCAGTATTCATCAGCATATCCGCTCTCACGCATAACACCGACAAGACTTGTCAGATCAAAATCTTGATCAAGACCGGACAAACAAATTCCTGCACTGACAACGCTCAGATCACCCGGACGAATCCTGGACACATGAGTATGTCCATCAACAACGTATCGTACAGCCACTTGTTCCGGGCTCTCATTCCACATTCCATCCAACTGAGCACCGGCGTGATTGAGTGCACCCTCGACGCGCTGCAGAAGGCTTTGCGGCGTGACCTGACTGCCGGTAAGATGTGGATTTTTCCGCAGCCAGAGCATCCGATAGGCAACCTTCTCCTGCGGCACAGCATTGCGCACGTGCAACTCGTCTGGAGAGATGTCAGCTTGAAGCGCATCACGCAACCCTCTGGCAACAGCCGGATCGCGACGACGGTCCGCCGATTCATACCAGAATGTGGCGCCATCGAAACGAGCACAAACAGTTTGAAAACGGCTCGGATTCTTAACCAGATATAGCGGAATCGGACCGCTTACCTGAGCACGAGAATCTCCGCCACTGGCAAACAATGACCAGAAGCTCTGATCAAATTGCTCAAGCAAAATCAACCTGAAACACGGCAACAATTGGAGATAGTTCTTAACCTGCTCCAGAGTAGGCGCACCACATACGGTTGCTTCTCTCGAGTTTTTAGATTTTAGAATCGCCCACCCTTCAAAGTCTTTTTCAGCAACCGACATCGTGTAGGCAATACCCTCGACCTGCACGGATACTTGCCTGCCGCGAACCACCGGAGCAACGAATGTGCGAGAAAGAACGCGTTCTTCTTCCGCAGCGATTCGGTTAATCAGCGCCAGTGGATCAACAGAAGAGGAAGACTGTTTTTTCTCCCTCTCCTCAGCAGTCATCCGAAAACAGCCTCAGGACGCAATGTCATATTGCCGTTGCCGTGACGTTCGATCACAGTGTGGTCGAAATCTTTCAATGCAACATCAACAAATTGAGCGACAGCGTTTCTAATATCCGCATCAGAGGTGCCTGCATTGACGCCTAGAGCCTCTAAGGCAATATCGCGACTGCGTCCCTGGAAGCGCAGGTGAAGCACAGTGACAGTGCCGTTGTCGGTCGCCAGATTATACAGAGTTGCTGGATCATTAGTGCTCATGACGCACCTCCACTTTTATATTCAGTTGTCGTAAAAACTTGCCTGTACAAGTTGCAGGAGCAAAAGAATAGTGCTCTACCACTGAGCTACAGGGACAAATATCCCTGGGAGGATTCGAACCTCCGACCTCTCCGTTAGAAGCGGGTGTATGCTCCTCCTGTTGGAGCACAGGCTGAATTTCATTCTAGCCACGAACCAAAACTTTGTCAAGCCGCATTCCATGCCGGTTTCCAGCTCCGCACACTTGCCGGCAGCCACTAAATGCGGTGCCGGTCGACGGGTGCAATAATCAGAATTCCAGATGCGTTTTCCGCAAAGTTCAACCTCGATAAACAAAACAATCTGCGCTCAGCAATTCAACCGCGAGTTTGCCTCGCGTGCAGACGGAAGATCTATTCTAGTTTCGCAGCGCACAGATGTCAATACAAGACTCAGACCCAGTTGCACACGCTCTGCGTACACACTGCGGGTACACATGTCGCACTGTACAGGGGCGCACTGCACACGCCCTCAGCTCCATGCACCACGGACACGTGCGCGTAAAGCTGCGCGCTTATAAAAGCCACACCGAGCCTGGTGCCAACATGCTTACTGCAAGCGATTGAGAATCAGTTTACTAATTGCCTTCAGCGTTGCGAAGACTCCAAGACCTTCAGAAGCGACCGCTTCAAAGCTCGGCACGCCACGAATGTTCAATTCTTTCTCCAAACGTTCGATTGGCAAAGCATTTGCCAGGTCTCGTTTGTTGTATTGCAGAACCCACGGAATATTATCCAGAGTGAGGCTGTATTCAGCCAGGTTCTCAATCATGTTCTGAAGTGACTCGACGTTGTCGCGCGAACGCATCACATCTGAGTCGGCAACGAAGATGATTCCGTCAACACCGTTCAAAATCAACTTACGGCTGGCGTTGTACTCAACCTGACCGGGAACTGTGTAGAGAGAGAATCTCGTTTTAAAACCTTGTACGCTGCCTAGATCCAGTGGTAAGAAGTCGAAGAAGAGAGTTCGCTCAGTTTCTGTAGCCAAACTGATCAACTCCCCCCTTGTGGTGGGTGCCAATTGGCTGTGAATATATTTCAAGTTTGTCGTCTTGCCACCAAGTCCGGTGCCGTAGTAGACGATCTTGCAATTGATCTCTCTCGCCGCGTAGTTTACGAGTGCCATCCTAGTCTTCCTACTTCGCCTCTCTTGCCCTTAAATCCTCTTGTGAATTCAAGCGCCATGACCGACTGTCGATAGCAATTGATACCACGATTTGAGCAGTATTAGAAGTGTTCTTCAATGAAGTGATCCAGTTTGAAGTAATCACTAACGAACCTCGTCCCCAGCTCGCTAAATGCGAGTCACCTTGATAACACACTTCTCACAGCCCTAACACGCCCGCCAAAGCTGTACCCCCAAAAACAGACTACCACGATAATAGCCGGTCCATACCAAACAAAATAAGTGTAAATGTTCCTTTGCACTAGAACCGCAACACTATCTAATGTACCCAGCTGTGGTATCTGTTTCATGCTACAATTCGACCTTTGCTTACTGTTTTGGCCGGTTGTGGCTCTTGCTGGCAACATGCCGCCGAAGGCAAATGCCTGATCTAATCAGGTATTTCGAGCGCCTCCTTATCAAGGAGACTGCGAGAAATCTGTACACCACTCTTTTGAGTTCATCACTGGTAATCGAACTATGGCTAAACGTTGTGATGTTTGCGGAAAGGGGCCTACGACAGGTCGTAGCTACACCTTCTTGCGTTCTCACTGGAACCCGCATGACAAGCGGAGATGGCTTCCAAATCTTCAACCCGTAAAGGCGCTCGTCAATAAGACCGTCAAAAGACTGAAGGTTTGCACCTCTTGCATCAAAGCAGGAAAAATCCAAAGAGCTATCTAGTTCTTCAGGATCTCTCCGTCATTCGCTTCTGGAACTTCTATACGCTCGATCTAGCGCCCCCGCGCCAGGTCGAGCAATCGTTCTTTTCCCACGTAATAAAATTCATTGCAGAAATGACAACGTCCCTCGGCCTGTCCGTCCTCTTCTGCCATCGAAATCAGGTCTTGCTTGGGAAACACCTTCAGAGCCTCTACAAAGCGCTCATCGGAACATTTACACCTGAATGAGAGGGGTTTGACCTCGGTCAGGGCAGTTATCTCAAAGCCTGCCAAAATTCTCTCCAGGATCTGCTCGAGACCCATCCCCCGGCGCATCAGAAACGTGAACGCGCCAAAAGTCGTGATGTTGTTTTCGATTTGGCAGATAGTTTCTTCTGTATGGTCCGGCAGCATTTGTATTATCAGACCGCCGGCAGCCTCAACCCCATTTTTGCTCAAATGAGTACCCACCACGACCACAGAACCGGTCTGGTCGGAATTGACAAGATAACGATTGACGTCCTCGCCGACCTCGCCAGAGGCGAGCTCAACGGTTGACATGTGGGGTCCGCCGAAGCCATGGTCAATTGTGACGTGAAGATATCCCGTCTTGCCAATCGCAGCTCCGACGTCGAAATTTCCCAGAGAATTGAGTGGCAGCTCTATATTCGGATTCTGTACGTAACCACGTACAGTTCCCTTCGGAGAAGCATCGACAACTACTTTTCCAAGCGGTCCATCGCCCTGGAACTTGAGCAGAACCTGACCATCTTTGGCAGCTAGAGGAGCCAGCAGTGCCCCGGCTGTCAGTGCCCTGCCCAGGGCTGCCGTAGCAGTAAAGGACAATTGATGCCGCTGCCGCGCGACTTCGACAAGATCGGTAGTGGTGGCGATCACCGCTCTAATGGTGCCATCGGCGGAAATCGCCTTGAGAATGCCGTCTTTCATATCCGAATAGTCCAGAACGGGCTCCAATCCAACCATTCTAGCAGTTTACAACTTATTTTAAAACCTTTTTATGACATTCTGGCCGTTACAACCCTTGGTGAGCGGGCCATGTCAAGATCTACTTGCACCTGCAACCATCCTGCTTCCTCGAAAATCGCGCATACAGAGCCGCTCTGGCCGTCTCCCACCTCGACTGCGATGCATCCCTTACCGGTGCGGAATCGGCGCGGAACCAGCCTGGCAAAATCTCTGTAAAAGCCAAGACCGTCGTCCTCCTTTCCAAAAAGAGCTTCCTTCGGCTCATAAATGCCTACTTCGGGTTGAAGCTGAGATGCTTGAAACGAGGGAATGTACGGTGGATTAGAGAGGAAAACATCGATGTCATCAGGCAAAAGTTCATGCCAATCACCACATTCGATGCGCAGCCGGTCGGAAACTCCGTTTAGAACAGCATTTTGACTTGAGATCCGGCAGGCAGTCTCGGATATATCTACTCCGACTATCTTTAGGGCAGGATGAGCTTTGAGCAGACTGATGGCAATGGCTCCACTGCCGATGCCAACGTCAACCACGTTCAAGTCGCCCTGATTATCAGACAAAGAAATCAACTGACTGGCTTTATGAACGAGAGCTTCCGTGTCCGCTCTTGGAATTAGAACGCCCGGTTCGACATCAAATCGCAAGCCCATGAACCACGTATGCCCGATGCAATACTGCAATGGAACACGTGCCTCACGCTTCGCCACTATTTCCTCAATTACCTGCTCTTGAGATTGTGCGAGCGCCTCTGTTGCTCTGAGAACTTGCTGCGCGGTATCACACCCGGTTGCATGTAAAATTATCAATTCGCACTCTCGACGTGCTTCATGATCCGCAATACCAAGTGCGCCCAGTCGATTGAAAATCATTTTTTTTGCCGCGGCAAAGGTTGTCATTCTCAGGCGTTCCCGTACGAGCGCTGGTGTAGAAAAACGCACCAGGTGGGTAGATAAGAGATGGCACCTCATCACCCACGTTAAAGTCAGTGCTCAGCAATGGCTCGGATCAAAATTTTAGCCGTCTTACTGGTGCTTGCAGTTATGCCCGCACCATCGTTGGCTGAAACTGCTCTCCAGCGTGGGGTACGTCAGTATAATGCCCGTCAATTCAGCGAAGCAGTCATTACGCTAACCGCAGCGGCCCAACAAGACCCGAAAAATCCAGAAGTTCACTACAACTTAGCTAATGCTCTTTTGCAGACAGGTGACTCAGTCAAGTCCGTGCGCGAGTACGAACTGGGTTATGCACTTGCGGGCAGCGGTCCTATCGCCACATACTGCAGCAGTGCTCTCGCTGGCATCAGACAAAGAAATCACAACTCAAGAACCAGCACGCAATACTACCGCACCAATTACAATGGCGTATCGCGCACGGCCATCCGCTGCCCGATCGGCACAGAGAGCCACCACGACGGCGTCGAAAAGGCACACGGCGGATTGTCGCCGGAAGAATGGAGCGTCTGGCGTGTTTATTACGACAGAGCTTTTAGAAGACTGGAAATGAAGGTAATACTAGCCATGGTGCCTAACTGGCAAAACATGACCGGCATTTCAGAACTCTATTACTATGTCGACCGCAATCGCAAACTGAGAGCAAGGGTGAACAGATCTACAACCGATGAGTCGGTAAATGCGGCATTGCTTGAGGTTGTTCGCAACCTGGACGGCACTTCGGCAATCGAGTTTCCGCCCAATATCAAGACCGACAGTTTCAATTTTTACCACGGCGTCGATTTAGGCGAAGTTGCATTAGCCCTGAGACAGCAAGGTGCATCCACCTCGACTGCAGCAGCTATTACCAACACCAGAGCGAAACTTCAGCAAACCGCACAATCAGCCACTCAAGGCAAACTATCCGGGACAAACACAAGCACCGCCACCGATGCAGCATTGCAAAGCACCAAAGTGACAGCTGACGTGGCAGGAAAAGTAATCAGCAAAAACACCACCGAACTGAAAGCAACACAGCAAACACTGCCACCAGATGCAGCATCACAGACAGTCAAAGGGCAGGTGCTTCCAGACCCAGCTGAGAAGGACGTTTCCGGGCAAATAAAAAGTGAGCCACCGCTGCCGGAACAAAACTCCGGACAGCCGAAAGTCGAGCTCAAGCCTGAGCAAAAGACTGAAGCAGAGAAGCATTTAGAACCGGCGACGGCGCCCGCCAAATAACCCGGTTAGCTTGGAAATGAATCGTTATTACCGAGCGATTCTTCCAGCCGACGCTGCTGATCATCCAAGATGGAAGCTTCAATCATTCGGTCCAGATCACCTTCAAGAACCTGCCCCAGACTGAAGTTGATATTCAGTCTATGGTCAGTGACACGGTTGTCTTTGAAGTTGTAAGTGCGAATCTTCTCAGAACGATCTCCAGTACCGACTTGCGATTTGCGTTCGTCGTAAATGGCTTTTTGCTGTGCTTCCGTTTCCATTTTGAAAAGTTTTGCCCGCAAAATCTGCTTGGCGCGTTCTTTGTTCTGCAGTTGGCTGCGCTCTTCTGAACAAGCAACCATCAAACCAGTCGGCTTATGCACGATGCGCACAGCCGTTTCCACCTTGTTGACGTTCTGACCGCCGGCGCCACCAGACCGCATCGTGGAGATGTCCAGATCCTTTTCATCAAGTTGCACGTCGATTTCATCAGCTTCAGGCATGACGGCGACCGTAGCCGTCGAGGTGTGAACGCGTCCGTTTGCCTCGGTCGCAGGCACACGCTGCACACGGTGCACACCTGACTCATACTTAAACTTACTGTAAGCGCCTTCGCCCTTGAAGCTGACGATTACTTCTTTGTATCCGCCCAGTTCGCCCTCGCTGGCGCTGGCAATTTCGGGCTTCCATCCCAAACGATCGGCATATTTCAGATACATGCGCAGCAAATCGCCGGCAAAAAGCGAGGCTTCGTCGCCACCTGTTCCGGCGCGAATTTCCACCATGATGTCTTTTTCGTCGTTAGGGTCACGCGGCAACAATAAATATTTGAGCCGAGTCGTAACTTCTTCCAGTTCGCTCTTACTGCTTTCAAGTTGAGTCTCGATCTCTTCTCGGTCGCCTGGTTCGGCGTCACGCAGCATCTCTTGATAGTCGGCGATATCGGCTGTGAGCTTCCGATATTTATTGAAAGCTTCAATGGTCGGTTCAAGAGATCGCTTGGTCTGATTGAGTCTCTTGTAGTTGGCCAGATCTGCAGTTACATCAGGATCGTAAAGCTTCTGCTCAAGTTCAAGGTAAGTTTGCTCGATCTCTTTTAGCTTCTCGACAAAATGATCCATAACCGCAGCCTGCGTTTAATAAGTTTAAAAGAACGGAGAGGGAGGGATTCGAACCCTCGCTGCGTTTTAGCGCAGACAGTCTTTCCAGGACTGCACGATAGACCACTCTGACACCTCTCCGAGTAATCTGGAAGTGCCATTATATCAAGGAAGGTAGCCAAGGCAGCCGATAGCAACAAATGCTTTCGACAAAATTGGGCAGCAGCTGAACCATCTAGAGATGTTGCTACTTAATTGCGCTTAAACATTGACGAGTGAGCGAATTTTTTTCTGAGCAGATTTGATCAGCGGCAAGAATTCCTCAGCCGTCAAACTTGCGCCGCCAACAAGCGCTCCGTCAAGATCGCTTTGTTCGAGTTGCTCATCAATGGTGGAAGGTTTGACGCTACCGCCGTAGAGAATCGGCACGGCATCGCCAGCCTGGGCAGAATCTTCGCTGCGGAAGACATCGTTAATAGTGGCGCGAATCAGGGCGCAGACGCGATTGGCTTCACCAGCCTCACAGGTTTTTCCGGTACCAATGGCCCAGACGGGCTCATAGGCAACGATTAGAGTCTTCAAATCACCCACTTCGAGATCTGCCAGAGCCGCACCTACTTGCCGACGCACGACCGCATCAGTGAGATTGTTTTCGCGCTCGTCCAGGCTTTCTCCAACGCAGACAATCGGCTTCAACCCGTGCTTGAGAGCGGCTTTGAGCTTGAGATTGACACTGGCATTGGTCTCACCAAAAAACTGACGGCGTTCGGAGTGCCCAATCAGAACGTACTCTGCGCCGACGTCGATGAGCATAGGCGGTGAGACTTCGCCCGTGAAGGCGCCGCTGTCATGATGATCCATGTTCTGGGCGCCGAGATTTACAGCTGAGCCCTTGATCACTTCACCGACCGGGGCAACACTCGTGAAAGGAGGAAAAAGAACGACGACCGGAAGGTCTTTTTCGCCTTGCACGCCTTTTGCAATCGCCTCGGCTAAAGCCCTGGCTTCGGCGCGATTCTTATGCATCTTCCAGTTGCCCGCGATAATTTTGCTGCGCTTTGGATTGCTCATTTCAACTCTCCCAGCTCGAAATATGACTGCAAAGTCGGGCACTTAACTGCACGGACTTTTCTCTCTTTAAGACCCAGATTCTACCCCATCAACCGATTTTGCCCACCAATACATGACGAAGCACGAAGGAGTTACCCCCAAAAAGTGGCCTCGAAGATGGCCGCCAATCGCTTATGCCCTAAAATACGATGACGGTTAAATAGGTTGTTGAACATGACTGATTTGCAATCCAAGTCGCAAAGCGGCACAGTGGATGAGGCTGAAAAGATTCAAAGACTGCCCGAATGGGTGCGACGGACCGTTCTCAACACGGAAGAGAACCGGAAAGTTCGCTCTATTTTGAAAGAACAGAAGCTGAGCACAATTTGTGAAAGCGGCAGATGTCCCAACAAAGGCGAGTGCTGGGCGCGCGGCACGGCTACCTATTTGCTGATGGGACCCCTTTGCACACGAACTTGCAAGTTCTGCTCAGTCAATAAAGGAATGCCGGACGCGCTCGACCCCGATGAGCCATACCGGGTAGCCGAAGCATCGCGCCAGATGAATTTACGGCACGTCGTCTTGACTTCAGTCAATCGCGACGATCTGCCGGATCAAGGCGCCAATCACTTTGCACGTACGATCGCTGCTTTGAAAGAGCTGATTCCCGACGTCGCCGTAGAGGTTCTAACGCCTGATTTCCAGGGACGAGAAGAGTGCGTTGCTACTGTTCTTGCTGCCGACCCTGTTGTTTTCAACCACAATATAGAGACTGTGCCACGGCTGTATCGCAAAGTCAGACCAGGTTCAAAATATGATCGGTCCTTGAAAGTTCTGGAAATTGCCAAGAAACTGCGCCCTGACATTCCGACAAAGTCAGGAATAATGCTCGGTCTTGGCGAGACTAGAGAAGAGATATTTGAAGTACTGAAAGACATGCGTGCCATTGATGTCGATTTTCTGACCATGGGTCAGTATCTGCGACCGAGCCGAGATCAGTTGCCGGTCAAACGTTATGTGACGCCGGAAGAATTTGACGAGCTCGGCGCGGAAGCCTGGAAACTTGGATTCAAAATGGTGCACTCAGGACCGCTGGTAAGAAGTTCTTATCACGCAGAAGAATTAGCCGAGCAGCTTGTTTGACCATTTAGGAGTTGAGCGTGACAGAGACGACTTCTGAAGAACAAATTCCGGAGCCACTCCTCGAAGCTCGCCGCTTACTTGATGAGGGCATGCTGGAACAGTGTCTTGCCACGCTCAAACCTTACTGGCTCGAAAACGAGCTTGATACCAGAGCTATCGCGATGTTCGGTGAGTTGATGCACGAAGCCGGCAGAAGCGAGGTATCACGCAAACTGAAGCGCTTATCCGACCTGCTTGACGCGCACTGGACAAAAACCGAAAAGACAGAGCAAACAAAGACAGACGACCAGTCCTTCGCACCAGATACAGTGCCGGTACAAGAGAGTGCAGCCAGCGACAATTCTAGTGCTGATGACATTCCATATGCATTGTTCGAGGCAGGTTTCGGGCTCATCGATCTGAGGCAGCACGAGCTAGCCGTAATGCTGCTTGAGCGCTGCTTAAATTTGATGCCGAACGAACCGACCGTCAATTATGAAATAGCCTTTTCGCTGATGTCTCTGGCCAGATTCGAGGACGCCATCAAACATTTCCAACTGGTTTTACAGGACAACGAAGATTTCGACACCGTCTTGAATTTGTCAGTTTGCTATACACTCACCCGGAATATTCCGGAAGCAAAAAAAATGATCGACAAACTAGCGACACTAACACACGAGGAAGACGAGCAGCGCGAACTGCAACATCGAAAAGTCGTCCTTAAGCGGCTCGAGCTGCTCGGAAACAAGCAAACGTTCACACCGCGCGACTGGCAATTTGTTCTCTACGGTGGCATTTTGCTGCGAAACAGCGAAGAGAATGCCAACCAGAAAGAAGATCTGATGTCGATTGCATCCACTCTGGCCATTCTCAAAGGTTTGCTTGAAGGGCTGCGCATCGAATTCGAAGCGGTAGAGTTCTACAACCCGAACGCTCGTCCACTGGCTCGCATATTGGCAGAACTGATGGAGATTCCCTGCGACAGCTATAAAGGTCCCCATCGGCCGGACAGAGCCTTGCTGATATTAGCCTGGGCTACCGACATCATCGGTCCGCACCAGGCCTTTGTAGAGCATATGCATTCGCGCAGCATCTTTGCGTACGGGCTGACCTGGCAGGAACCATTACCGGTGGCACCGGAAATTGCTGGATTGCTTGCCGACGAAGCAATCATGCCGTGGGAGGAATCCCGAGCTGAATCAATCGATGAGATTGTCGCCAAGATTTTAGAACGCGCCCGTGATCTCGACTGCGATCCCGATATTCTTAGAGAAACTCAGGAAGCAGTTGAATATTATGATTCAAAGCGCGAGCTGCTCGTCCTGAACAACTGGACGATCTTCCCGGACAGACCGGAGTATACGGCTGAAGTGCAGAAACCAGAGGGCAAGAAGAAGTGAGTTTCTTGCGTCGCTTAGCCCTGACTGCTGCCTACGTTACTTGCTTGCCAATCTATAAAGTGGATCTCGAGAACCCGGAGGAAATGCTTTCGGGACTGTCCAAGTATCTGCCTACAGTTGGACTTCTGATTGGCGGATGCCTGGTTCTATCCACCAGAGTTCTTGAAACGCTACACGCACCATATCTAGTGCTGGGAGCAGGTCTCGTTTTATTCTGGTTTATTTTCACGAGCGGTCTGCATCTGGACGGCTTGATGGATACGGCCGATGGAATCTTTTCGCATCAAAGCCCTGCCCGCATGCTGGAAATAATGCAAGATCCAAGAGTGGGAAATTTCGGCGTAATCGTCGGAGTCTTACTTCTACTTGTCAAATTTTCCGGATTGGCATCGCTTTCCGGTGCAGCACTTATGACGTCCATTTTTCTTGTGCCGGCTTTTGCACGGCTGGCGGAAGTTTACGCCATCGGCAGATTCAAATATCTCAAAGAACAAGGCAAGGGAAAAATCTGGCACGATACGACAGACTATCCACGCGACTTCTGGATGTCGGCATTCCTGCCTGCCGTTTCTGTAGCAGGCGTGTTTTATGCGAACCATTCAGTAAGCGCACTGGTCACTCCCGTCATCACACTTTTTTCTGGGATGCTCTGTGCAGGCTGGTTGAACAAAAAACTAGGCGGTCATACGGGCGACACTTATGGTGCAACTGTAGAATTTGCAGAGGCTGCCGGCATACTCGCTGCTGCGCTGATGCACTGCTCGAAGCTGTAAGCAGGGGCTGACCACGCGAAGGATTGACTGCTCCAATCAGGCATTCGGCCGAGCAAAAGTCATGCCAGGGTCTAAAATCCGGCGTTCTGCTGAGAAGGATTTGCCGTTCCCTGGGTTTGCAAGTCTTGCTGAGCCTTGGCCTGTTGAGCATCCAGTGCCTGCTGAGCGGTTTCCTGCTCATTTTTGATTTGCTGCATCAACCGAGCCTTCCTGCCGCGATAGAGTGCAACTTGAAAAATGTCGCCCTCGCCGCGCCGCTGCGATGCGTTGTAAATGTCCAGAAAATCTTGCTCGGAAACAGCCCGGTCAAGAGCCTTTTTCATGCAATAACGGTCAAGGTCCTTGAGCTTGAATGGCTCGATGTAATGCAAAATCACCATCAACTCGTGAGCGTTTGGTTCGTCATCAATCAAGTCTTTGCACGCTTTGCGATTGAGGTCATCCATGGATAGAAGCTTCGCTTCTCTGGCAAAAGCCAGGCACTCAGGCACGGTCTTGACCAGGGTAAACGCCTTTTCCATGGAGAGGTGAGCGACGTCATTGAGTGCTACTTCCTGAGTCTTTCGAGCCAGATCATAGAGGTCATCAATAGATGTGGCGCTGCCTATCAACGAGTGGACAGCATCTCTGGTCACTTCATAACACTGATACTGCCTTGACTTTAGCGCCACTTGAATAAAGTCTTGCCGTGACTGACAGAGCGACAGGGCTTTGACCATGCACTGCCGGCGAGCGTCCAGCATAGATGCTCCGGCAGATTCAGTATAGGCAGCGATAGCCAGACACTTTGGAATATCGTTGGCACCCTGTAGCGCCTGCATTACGACCGGAAGAGCTTTTTGAGCGTTCCCCGATTTGCAGGCTCGACGCAGTGACGACTGAGTTTGCTCATCTAAGGGAGAGTCGACTATGTCTTTTTTAGCAGCCCAACCGGGCACCATATTCAGTGCAAGGATGACAGCTGCTAAGGGAAGATAAACTTGAGATTTACGCATAACCGAATTGTACCCACTTTACCCTTAATTTCGCTCATCCAGCAGTGTCGGGGAACTCAGGACAAGGGCTCTTTATCATGATCGAGTTCCAGTTTAATGGTGAACAGTTCGTTTTTACCGGGCAGCAAGGAAATGCGGGCTGGGTTATTGCCCTGAGCGAGTTCGATTTTAACCTCTTCAACAGGCTCTTGATTGAGTTTACATCTATAGGCAGCCCGCACCGGCAGGCGCAGATTGATACGGGTATCCTGCACCGAATCGGTAACATTCAGCAGCCTTAGATACAAACACTGGTCGAAAACATATGACGAAACCAGCCGCACGGCCGGGTTTTCGACGTTGATCAAGCTGCCCACCTTATCGCTCCAGCGACTATCGGTCAAAGCAGCGCGGAATCGCCCCTCAAAGAGCTCGACCAGTTTGTAAACGCGAATCAGTTGTGACTCAGACAGTGAATCGGTGAATATCCCACCGCGCATTGATGAAAGCGGAGACCAGCCGTACGTTGCCCTGTTCAAGCCCAGGCAGTTGCCTTCAGGTGTAGGCACTCCCGGACCAGCGCCGCCGCCTCTAGTCTGCAGGCGAGACCGAGACAGATGTGTAAAAGCCCGCAACAAAGTTATCGCGACGTTCGATCCATCCATACCGTACTCGGGCAACCCGGCGTTGAAGTAGACCTGGTCGTTGGCGACAAAAAATCGCTGGCAGGGCAGCCTGTCGAGCGGCGCTTCAGTGCCTTTGGCAACAGGCAATTTGGTTTTCATGTGAGGTCGTTCGCGCTTCACGACACTAAAGTGATTTTCCGCAAAACTCATCTGCACATCGAGCTCAGTATCCATAAGCACTTCCAGGCGATGGTCGGATGATTTGTTCTCCCACTGAGTATCAAAAAACACGATTGGAACGCCACGTCTGAGCGACACTTCTGTTCTGATTTTATGCACTATGCCTTTGTTGGAGCGCACGAAAGCCGATGGCTCATCGGGGAAACCATCAGTCATAGTCGGCTTTTTCACTTCTTCCAGTTCAAGCGGAATCTTTATCTCATAGTCCAACAATAGTGAACCAACAAGCGGTCCGTTCAGAGATTGACGCACGCCGACAAATTTAGCCATGACGGGTTTATCCCCCGGCAGTGGATCGAAGTTATAAGAGTCACCGCAATCAGCCACATCGCGGAAGCTATGCCCGAGTCTATACATTTTGGAACGACGTCGCGTCTCATGGCTGATCACTATTAAAGTGCCATCAGGCTCGATTTCGACAGAGAGAAACTCGTTGCTGATGCGCCTCGCATCGACAGAAACAAATTCACGCACACGCTTGACGTGCTCGACCTTCTTAGGCAATTGCCGGGACGGATTGACAGATGCATTCTGACTCCAGCTCATCACTTTGCCGCCGAAAGCCGGTAGTCTGTCGCACCAGAGCCAACCGTGATGCACATTCACTGGTTTCACAATCGGCTCGTTGTCATATCCTGAAAAAATTTCGACAGACTTCTCGGAAGCAACAATCTGGATATCCGACCGCTCCGGATCTTCCAGAAACGGCTCACCAGAGGCATCTTCCTCAGTAGCCCAGACGAATGGAATCGGTGAAACCAGCGACTCGCCTGAGGTGTTGAAAAAAGAGATCCGGTCGGGAGCGAAAGAAGGATCTACTATGGGCAGAGGTTTTGCTGCAGTCATCAACTTAGAGGCAGTGCCTGGTGCCGGGGCAGGAGCAGCAATGGCGCGGGCCGCATCGGCATCCAGCGCATTCAAAAGCTCATGCAGTTTCACAGTGCGTGACTGCATTTCCCGGTGCACAGAATCGATACTGCACCCGCAAATGCTGTCATGTGGGTGATTACGCAAAAGCTGTTTCCAGGCGTGTTTCAGCTCATGGGATGGATAGTCGATAATTCTCAAAGCCGACAAAATCGCCTGCATCGGCTCGACCAGATTTACCAGTCTGTGCTCAGCAATGTAATTTTCGCGCTTCAAATAAAGACGGCTCGAGAGCACTCCCTGCAGCAGATAAGCACGCTCAAAGACAAGGGCGGCACTGTTGTCGCGCAACTCGCCCTCAATCACGGGTAATGAATCAATGTTGATCGACTTCAACTTTTCACTGAATTCGGTCAGGGCGACAGGCACCACTTGCAGTGCGTGGTCGAGCACAGCCAGATTGGCGTCGCCTGCGCCAGATTTACTATCGTGCCGTTCGGACCCCGACCCACTGTAGGCAGCGTCGATCGCCTTTGTTAAGCGGTCGAGCAACTGGGTCATGTTTCTGGGCGGAGCGAGGTGATCGGCGCCTACCGGCACCAAACCAGCCTGCAGTTGTTTGCAATAATGCGCATCATTTGGAGGCATCCACCGTTTCACATGAGCGAGGAGATCAGTATCTTCCTTAGCATTATGAAAGCCAGCATCGTAGTATCCACGTGACAGCTGAAAAGAAACGACCTTGCTGCCATCGTTACTCTGCCAGAGAAAAACCGGTCCTGAATCGAGCGATGGCACGCCGCGCCAGACGTATGCAGTATCAATATTGAAACCTTGCAGAATACGCGGCAGGTCAGCTGTATGACCGAAGGTGTCAGGGCAATAGCCGATCATGGCAGGAGTGCCGTACATTGCCGTGACTTCCAGACCCTGTTGAAGATTGCGAATTAAAGACTCGCCTCGCACCAGCATCTGGTCAGCAAGCACATACCAGGGACCGGCAGAGAGAACTTTCTGCTCCATCAACTTCTGAATGGGAGTGCACAGAGTCGGGTCGATTTCGAGCACATCTTCCAAAACACTGGCCTGACCGTCCAACAAGAAATTGGGCAGCTCTCCTGCCTTTAAACCAGCGATTACCGATCGCACAACCGATACGAGCCGAGCGCGATAGACCTCGAACGGCAAATACCACTCACGGTCCCAATGTGTGTGCAAAAAAAGATAAGCCGTTGAGGAATCGGTCATGTCAACCTCGAACTAACGGTGCCAACTTACTTATGCTCGCATCGAGAGCATTCTCCAGTTCAAACTGGTCGCTGTCGACAAACTCATCATCAATGTCAATGGACATCGTTCCACTGAATTCGTAAAGCTTCAGCGCCTCTATAAATTGCCCCCAATCGACCTGACCTTTTCCGGGAATGCGATAACGCCACCAGAGCGGACCGTACATGCCGCTGTCAACGAGCAGGTCGCGATTGATCTCGATATCTATGGCTTCTACATGATCGATTGCCGAGGCCACCCCCGAGAGAACTCGCAAATAGTCAATACCAAGCCAAACACAATCAGCTGGCGAAAAACTGAGACTGAGACTGGGGCAAGAAGAGACCAGATTGCGCCAATCTTGAGGTTCCATAGCACGCCACCGCTTCAAGGAAACGCCACGAAATTGGCGCGGTGTGGAAAGACGAAGCAAGGGCTTGGCACCATGCTTTTCCATTCCTTCGCCGACCGCGTTCAAACACTGTTCAGCCGACTGCAACCACTCTTCACCATCTCCAGGCAGGAGGTTAAAGGCGATGCGCGAACAGCCGAGCACTTCTCCAACCTGAGCAAGTTTGGTCATCATCGCTTGAAACTGTTTGACAGATTTTTTGTCGGCAGCGTCAACGCAGTAGTCAAGACTCAAACAGGCAAAGTCGACACCTTTTTCCCGGCTCAGCTTTGCCACTTCGCGCAAAGACTTCTTCTCGCTCGCATCCAGCCCTTTTGCCGCCTTGCCGGTGGCGAAAGGCGCGAATGAGTACTCTACGGCAGACAATCCGCGGGACGAAGCAAGTTCAATTGCGCCGTCAAGACCGCTACCGAATCTGGTGGCATCGAAGCATAGCCGCATGGCTCAAAGTTTAGCACCTAAATACTCATCAAGTAATCTTGCTTGACGTCAGGATCTGGTATGTCGTTGAAATCCATGCGATTCATGGTTTTTGCAATAAAGTCGCCGTGACGCAGGACAGAGACCGTTACAGGCGTATCCGGCAAACCGACAATCATGGCGTAGACCTCTTCCTTGGTCAGTCCGGAGGTGGGCACGCCATCAACCGCCACGATCACATCGTTGTTCCTCAAACCAGCCTGATAGGCAGGCGTGCCGGGGAAAACTTTATTGATGGTGGGTGGCAACCCAAAGCCGATGACAAATTTGACCCCGATGATGCCAACTCCGGTCTGAGCAAGTGCATTGAGTGGCGGTTCAGATGTCTTTTCGTGACTTGCTTTACCTTTGAAGAGGTTGAGAAGCCCCTTTTTAGGTGCTTGAGACTTCAATTTACTGTCCTGAGCCTTGACGTTCGCCTTCAGGTTTGAAGCGCCGGCTTGCAACTTGCTCGGCTTGGGAGCCAGCGTCTCATGATGGAATACGCCGCCCTTGAGGGTTTTGTGCTGAGGCATCTGGTCCATCTTTGGCACATCAAGCTTCAAGATCGGTTCACCATCTGATGGCGGCGCCGCTACTCCCGGCAATGCGGAGCTGACAAAGACGATGAAAGCAGCCAGACAAGCTCTAACGCGGCTGATTGACATCAGCCGTATCGGGGCAGCAGAGCTAGCAAGTGGAATCTTTATCGTCAACTCCTGAGGACGCCTCTAATCTCCTCGACGTTTAAATGGTCCGGAAGATCCTGCCTGAACATAAGTATCTTTACTCAGCATAACCAATAATTCCTCAATGCACATACGGTTTTCACCCTTAACAGGGCAATAATTCGCACATTGAACTAATGCTTAAGCAAACAGGGGCTGAGGCTTAAGCCATGTTACGCTTTGCCTGTCCGAGGAAAGCCCGAGCAGCTCGACTGCCGGCTCGTATCGCGCACGAATGCAGGCCCAGCGGGCCAGGAGGTTTTGTCGTGAACAAAGTTACTGTAGTAGGCTCCGGGTTCGTAGGCGCCACAGTCGCCCAATACGTGGCTGATAAAGAACTGGCCGACGTTGTCGTAGTAGACATCCTGGAAGGAATTCCACAAGGCAAGAGCCTCGATATGATGCAAGCAGCACCGATCAACGGTCACGACTGCAACATCGTCGGCTCCAATGACTATGCCGACACAAAGAATTCAGACATCGTTGTCATCACAGCCGGAGTTGCCCGTAAACCAGGTATGACCCGCGACGACCTGTTGAAAATCAACGCCAACATCGTCAAAGAAGTGGCTGAAAAAACAATCAAACTCTCGCCGGACGCCATCTATATCGTTGTCACCAATCCGCTTGACGTTATGACCTACCTGACCTGGAAAACCACCAAACTCCCTACCAGCCGAGTCATCGGTATGGCAGGAGTGCTGGACAGCGCTCGCTTCCAGGCTTTCATCGGTATGGAACTGGGCATGTCAGTTGAAGACACTAAAGCCATGGTGCTTGGTGGACACGGCGACTTGATGGTTCCAATTCCCCGTTTCTCAACAGTCAACGGCATTCCTATCACTGAATTGATGCCTAAAGACCGCATCGAAGCCCTGGCAGAACGCACACGAAACGGCGGAGCCGAGATAGTTGGCTTGCTCAAAGCCGGCAGCGCCTACTATGCGCCTGGCGCATCTGTGGCTCACATGGTGGAAGCAATTTTGAAAGACAAAAATCGCCTGCTGCCTTGCGCCGTGTATGCCGATGGTGAATACGGTCTCAAAGATGTCTACATCGGACTACCGGCTGTACTCGGTCGCGAAGGCATGAAGAAGATTGTCGAACTCAGTTTGACAGCCGAAGAATCAGCCGCCTTGAAGAAATCAGCCGATTCGATCAAGGAAAACATCGACCAGATGAACAAGCTCCTGGTAGCCGTCTAGTAACAAGACGCGCAGCAAGGTCTTGACCTGTATAATATGAGGTTGGGATCTTGCTGCGCTCCGGTCGACGTAGACCAACGAGCACGAATTGGAGAGAGAGAAAAGCATGCGGATGAGTCCGAAACCACGTAAACAAACAGCACCACATGTGGTTGCATCTTTATTGCTGGCGTCAGTTTGCGCCCTGCCCTCTCAAGCCATCGAAACATCCACTGTCGCCACCACACCTGGTGCGGCAGCGGCAGCGTCGAACGACTTCACACTGGAACCCGACAACAAAGAACACGAAGCCGAGCGCAAAGAAATCGAAACACTTCTGAGCAATATAGAGACGCAATGGAACGCTCACAATCTCGAAAACGTGATGAGCTATTACGCAGACGATTACATCAACAACGATGGTCTGGACAAGAAAGCCGTCTCCAAGCTGACTGAAGACTTCTGGAAAACCTATCCTGATGCCAGATCGTCTTCAAAAACCAAATCTATTCGCATCGAGGGAAATTTTGCCACGGTCGAGTCACGCGATATGGCCGTAGGTAGCACTGCCAAGGAGATGCCCGGCATCAACACCAAAGGCGAACTCAACTCCATCTCAGAAGGTCAGCTCTATATCAAGAAGATTGGCTCAAACTGGAGAATTATCGGCGATCGTATCGACTACGAAAAAGTACGCGTTGCCTTCGGTCTGGCTAAATCACTGAACGCCTCCTTCTCAGCACCCGAACAGGTCAAATCAGGCAGACAATATTCAGCCAAATTGGAGCTCAATTTGCCTACTGGACTGACTGCAGTCGGCTCGATAACAAGCCAACCCCTCGAATATCCGCAGCCCCAGCCAGCCGACGCCTGGCGACCTCTGGACGGCTCGACACTCGAGAGAATCATGCCGGCCAACACGAACAATCGCAATGAGTTATTGATGGCGACAATTGGCATCACTAATTCAAATCGCAATAATCTCATGGGCATAACATTTTTGACCCGTCGACTCAACGTCGTGCCCAACGCCGAGGAGCACTACGACAAAATCATTACCGCTGATAAGTCTTCAGACAAAGCAACCGAGAAAGTGGAAAAGACATCCACTCCTCACAGCAGCTTGCTCAAAAAAGAGCAGGTGGAAAAGATCAAGCAGGGTACTGAATCGGTCGAGAAGAACAGCAAAGAGCCGCCAACCAAGACGATTTTGCACGATGCACTTCCTTCCAAAAATCAAATCAACGAGCAAACAGGAAAACCTAAAACTCCTGTAGATCACCTTACTCCGGTCAAGGATGACGAAACTCCAAGCGACCCCGATTCTGACGCAACCAAATAGGAATGAATCCGGAAGCAAAGGCAAAGTCACATAAGTGGATCATTCCGCTTGTGGCCACGTTGTGCTTGATTTTTGACGCGGCAAGCAAAGACTGGGCGAGGCACAAGCTCATTGCCGGCGACGCCTACCCGTTCGTTCCCGGCATAAGCTTTTTTCTCACACATAACACTGGCGCAGCCTTTAGCCTCGGCGCCGGCAACAGCTATTTGATGACAGCCCTGGCCAGCGTAGTGACACTGTGTCTGGTGGCATGGGTTTTGAAGCGAGAATCCAAGCTGGTCTCAAACGTAGAGAGGATAGGATTGGGATTTCTGTTCGGTGGCGCCTGCGGCAATCTTTTCGACCGCTTCAGCCAGGGCAGAGTGACGGACTTTATAGAGTTCACTTTCATAAACTTTCCCGTCTTCAATTGCGCAGACATATTCATAGATATCGGCATCGGCTTGATCTTAATTGCAATGATGTCGGAAAAGTCTGCACAACCTGATCAAAAATCAGACTTGCAGCCGGCAACAGAGAGCGCCGCTCAACATGATCCAGGATGATGGACTGATTGAGTTGATCGTAGACGGCACTGCGCAGCCCGGAGGCGTTCGTCTCGATGTCTTCCTGAGCAGAGAAGTCGCTGAACTGAGCCGGTCTCGAATACAAAAGCTGATTGAAGACGAAGATATTCTCGTCAACGATAAGCCCGCCAGAGCAAGTTTGAAATTACAGGGAGGCGAACGCATAACCATCGAGTTGCAAGAACCTGTTGCCCTGGATTTGCAACCTGAAGATATTGCGCTCGACATCGTCTATCAGGATGACGATCTTGCCGTCATCAACAAAGCCGCCGGCATGGTGACACACCCGGGAGCAGGCATCTCTTCCGGCACGCTCGTCAATGCACTGCTCTTCCACATGCGCGACAGCCTCTCCGGCATCTCAGGCACAGTCAGACCCGGCATAGTACACCGCTTAGACAAAGATACTTCCGGGCTCATCGTCATAGCAAAAAACGATCTGGCTCACCGCCATCTAGCTGAGCAGATAAAAGCAAAAACAGCACGACGAAACTACGTCGCTCTGGTCGAGGGTGTGATGAAGCCTGATACAGGAACAATCGACAAGCCGATTGGGCGCCACCCCACCAGACGAAAGCAAATGGCGATAGTCACAAACGGTAGAAAAGCAGTCAGCCGCTTTCAAGTGCTGGAGCGCTTCTCCAGGTTCACACTGGTAAAAGTAATGCTCGAGACGGGACGCACACACCAAATTAGAGTGCACATGGCCAGCCTCGGTTATCCGGTGGTGGGCGACCTGCTATACAATCCGAAATCAAGCGGAAGCGAGGCTGCGCGCCATAAATTGGGGCTTAAGGGTCAGGCTTTACATGCAGCTCAACTGAGTTTCACGCATCCGACCACAGGCATGCTGTTAGAATTTGAGGCTCCTCTTCCCGAGGATTTTCAGACTCTGCTTTCAAAACTCAGTTGATCAAGCCTTTCACTGAGTGATCGTCCAATTAGTCTCAAGCGGATAAACCATGGGCACGAAATCCTTCTATTACATTGTTCTAGGTCTGGCCGCTCTGCTCGGATTGACCGTAATCACAGTTTCCGTTCAAAACGGGCAATCGATTCCATTCAATCTGTTTGGAAACGCCACCCCGATTCCACTTGGCGGCGCCCTGATCGGTGCATGGGTAGCCGGTCTGATAGCCAGCATCGCCGTGTGGCAAACCAAAATTGTTGAGGTTCGCAGCGAAAAGAAATTGGAGCAGTGGGCCGCGCAAGATCAAAAATTGGCTAAGGAAGTGGCATCGGATACGGTGAAACTGTTGGAAGCCAAAGTTGCGACGCTAGAAGCCGCCCTCAGCAAAGCGCTGGAGAAGAAAAAGTCAAACTGACCCGGCTGATTATTCAGACGGTCCAGCACCCTTTTTAAAATCGGAGGCTTTCAAGCCTTCAATAAACTTTTTGAATTCCTGTGCTTCAGCTTCGTCTTTTTCAAAGTCGGCAGGAATCGTTCCGTCAGCTACCACCTGAGCTGACACGAAAATGGCGCACTTGGCTCGCAATGCCAGACCGATCGCATCAGAGGGGCGAGCGTCAATTGATTTGGTGGTATCGAGCTTGTGCTCAGGATCGTCTACTAAAAGCAAAATGGTTGCAAAGTAAGTGTTGGACGCCAGTTCATTAATTTCGACCTGTTTCACCTTGTAACCAAGCTGCGTAATCACGTTGAGAAGCAGATCGTGTGTCATCGGTCGCTCGGGCTTGACATTGTCAAGCGCCCTGGTAATGGCATTCGCCTCTGCCATACCTATCCAGATAGGCAATGCTCGCCTTTTGGTGCTGTCATTCAAAACAACGATGGGATGTCCGTTTCTGGCATCTAAAGCAATTCCTGCTACGAACATTTCAATCATAGACATGTTTCCACGAATGCCCCCGGACTAGTTTCGCTTTTGGATCAAGCAGTTCAAACCGCGGAGTTGACGCCCTGTCTGGTAAAAACCCGAACATTCCATCCATCTTAACTTATGCCCAACATCCCCGCTTTTATTTGTTCTGTAGATAAATTTTTCGCTTGTAAATCTTCGGAAATACTTGTGTCGAGAGGCTTTTGAACAACCACAGCTTAACGCATTGACGCTCTCAAGAGACGAGAATACAGTACTGGACGCCGATTCAGCGATAAATGTTCCGTAAATCGGGCTATTGATGGTTCGACCAACATGCAATAAACTATTCCAACGTTTTGTCTGTTGAACGTATTTGAGCTTGGCAAAGTCGCCGCTATTAGAATTACAATAGTGTGCAGAATGCCGAACTTCACAGGCGATGAGTCCGGGTGGCGGAACTGGTAGACGCGCACGTTTGAGGGGCGTGTTGGGCAACCAATGAGGGTTCAAGTCCCTCTCCGGACAAATTTTTTTCGTATCCAAGGAAACCTTTCCGCGGATTGCATGCAATACCCGAGGACTTCCTCGACGCATCCCGTGAGCACACACTCTGCTAGTTCTCGAGGAGTACGCTTATGACCGTAACTTCAACCCGAGCCCAATGGCCGCACACAATTGAAGATATCTCCAATTCGCTAGAAGGCATCTGGGGACTGGTGGGCGCGACAACCACGACAGGTAACTTATTGCGGCTGGAACGCAGTCTGCATGAGCCTCTCAGCTACACGATCACAGAATATCGCGGCAACGACGAATCAGATGTGGTGCGCAGAGAAACTTACGACGCCAAGCAGCGCGATCAGGCTATTGAATTGTTTGCCAAGGCTATTGGCTTTCAGATTGGCTAGCGAAATAGGTGAAGAAAGGTCCCAACTATTTGGGCATCATCACTCAAGGCTCGCTCTCAACTGGTCTTGAGATGCGGCTTGACCTCTCACACTCTGTAGAAGATTTGAGAGTAGGTCGTTTCGTTGTCGTAGAAGGCAAGAGTTCACGCTTCTTCAGCATGCTCACCGACGTCAGCCTGTCGGCAAGCAACCCGACCATACTGACAAATCCGCCTCAGGCAGATGACTTTCTCCTGGAAGTGCTTTCCGGCGTTTCTACGTTTGGCACAGTCAAAGTGCAGCCAATGCTGATGCTGGAAACTGGTGCCACCGCAGACAGTGCGGAGCTGCGACCAGTGAAGACGATTCCGAGCCACTTCTCACATGTCAACGAGGCAACCAGCGCCGATTTCGCTCTAGTCTTCGGAAAAGAAAGCGATCGCCCGGGCGATTTGCACTTTAATATCGGACGCCCACTCAACATGGAAACACCGGTTTGTGTGGATTTGGGCAGATTCGTCGAACGCTCGAACGGAATTTTTGGCAAATCGGGGACCGGCAAATCATTCCTGACACGCATATTTTTGTGCGGCTTGATCAGCAAAGACGTGGCTTCAGTACTCGTGTTCGACATGCACAACGAATACGGCTGGCAGGCCATGTCCGAAAACAAATCTGCTCCGCGAGTAAAAGGCTTGAAACAACTGTTTGGTCAACAGGTGGCGGTGTTCAGCCTGGACGCCGAATCTTCCAGAGCTCGAGGCATTCCCGACGCGCACGAGCTTTATATAGGATATAACCAGATCGAAATCGAAGATCTGGAGCTGCTCAAATCAGAGTTAGCTCTGTCTGAAGCGACTCTCGAAAATGCCTACATCGTCAAAGAGAAGTTCGGTCAGGACTGGATTTCAACCTTGATGGATATGTCGGGTGAGGAAATCGAGGAATTCTGTGAGACTTACAAGGGACACCCTACCGCTATCAAGACCTTGCAGAGACGGCTGAACACAGTCATTCAGAAGACTTCTTATCTGCGTCCGCGCTGCGCCCATAACTATATCGACGATATCCTTCGATACATCCAGGCCGGTCGTCACATCGTGCTTGAATTTGGCCGCCAAAATAACCTCCTTTCCTACATGTTGGCAACCAACATTATTACGCGCCGCCTTCACTCCGAATACGTCAAACGCTCCGAGCTGCATCAAGCTGACCCGGACAATGTCCCGGCACCGCGGAAACTGACCATTGTTATCGAAGAAGCGCACAAATTTCTGGCACCATCGGTGGCGCGCCAAACAATTTTTGGAATTATTGCCAGAGAGATGCGCAAATATTTCGTCACACTGCTCATAGTCGACCAGCGCCCAAGCGGAATCGACCCGGAAATTCTCAGCCAGATAGGCACGCGCGTAACAGCACTCCTCAACGACGACAAGGATATAGACGCAGCTTTTACAGGTGTCTCCGGCAGCCAGACATTACGCACCGTGCTGGCGCAGCTTGACCCGAAACAGCAAGCCCTGGTGCTTGGATATGCTGTGCCCATGCCAGTCGTAGTGCGCACCAGAGCATTTGACGGTGAATTTTATAAAGCAATCGCACCAGGCAGCGAAGCAGCCGACGGTGGGGATCCTCGAACTCGTCAAGAGAAGGGGATGAAAGCGGCAGAGGAAGTTTTCGGAGCTTGAGCATGAGCAAAATAGAATCGAGACTGAGAGCAAGGGTTTACACTCTTGCCAGGGTCGATCTCTTTGAGCTAATCTAGCCTTCTGAGAGCAGTCGCAGACAGAAAAACGGGCTTTTGATGCTACCCGAGAAACAAAACCAGGAAGGCGACCCTCAAGACAACTTCGTCGAAGCACGCGACCCGACTGAACTGGCCATGTGTTTCATTTTGGCGTCCGCTTATCTTGGCTTGACTAAATACTGCTGGGAGCCGCTCATCCTGGCACACAACTGGAAACTCCTCGTCAATGTCGAGGGATTTTTCATTACCATCTCGGCTGTGTCGATTCTGGTCGGATTGCGACCCTATATCAGCCCCTCCAGCCTGCAGCTGAGCGGGCACGGCATCAAATACCGCGGACCATACTGGCCGCAACGCAAAACAGTTAACTGGGATCAGATCACCAAAGCGTATTTGAGTCGGGAGCTCGTCGTACTTTTATATAAGAGTAAGCCGGACAGCAAGCGTGTTTGGCCGATGTTTATCACTTCGATATACCTTGCCGACAGAGATCGGGTCATTCCTGCCTTCATCAAATATAGCCCGGTCAAACCTGTGATTATGACCAGCCCGACGATCGTTTCACGCATCATTATGGGACTCGTGTTTCTGGTCGTAGTGATCTGGATATTGGGAATGCTGATGAACTAGCACCACATTCGATGCCTTTCAAATCGAGGCGCTCCGGCTCAGATATCGCTTCTGGGATAGATATCTGGAACAGATATCCTCAGAAAGTAAGATTGCGAAGATATACGATCAGCTCATCCATCTCGGCATCATTGATGGTGTCTTTGGGTTGGGCGGGCATGACACCTTTCCCCTTGCGAATAAACGCTTTCAAGGCCTCGTCTGTGGGAAAGTCCTTAGACATATTCTCCAGGGTGGGGCCAAATCCTTTACCGCCGCCCGGATGACATGTGTTGCAACTTCTGATAAACAGCTGCTCGCCGGTTAAGTTGGTGCTTCGTCCCACTTCGCGAACATGTTCTGCTTGATTTGTTTCGTTGATGCGGCGCATTTCTTCAGTCATCGCGCAGCCGCTCAGCATCAGGGATCCAGCTAAAACAAGGAGATATCGCTTGCGCATAAAAATTGACACGATCGGTAATACTTTTCCCGGGGAAATCAAGACTTTACCACAGTTTTACATGAGCATTTGATCAAGCAATTGTCATCAATTTTCCAATAACGAGTCCTGATCTTGGCTACAGCAAATAAGGCGCTTTAATCCATACTTTAGCCAACTTAACACGATGTTTACTTCTGCGGGTTATTCTAAAGAAGAGGGGCAAAATATTCGCTCCTTGTTAGAAATTCCTTGTTGTTACTAAATCGCGGCACGGATATTCGGAAGCTATTTTCCGAACCACAAACAAGTAACTGCCACATGCTTGATTGATGTACGCGAAGTTCAGGGATCAGTGCGCGCACGGAGCAAAGCGCAACCAGATCACAGGCCAGTGAAAAGATACAAGCTCCCAGCTAGAATGGCTAATCATCAATGAACCCACAAGCACATCGCCTTGATCCTCCAGTCAAACAAGGTCCTCCAGAAGCAGAACAGAGAATAATTATCAGAGGCGGCAAGCCGCTCTTCGGTAAAGTTCGATGCGACGGCGCAAAGAATGCAGTGCTGAAAATGATGGCAGCAGCGCTGTTAGTCGAAGGCGTCACCGTTTTGAAAAACGTGCCGAATCTGACCGACGTACATATGATGGCGAACATCATTCGGCAGCTTGGAGCTACCGTCGACGTCGGCGATGGCGAAGTAAGAATCGATGCCACCAATGTCAATGATTTCGAAGCACCTTACGAATTGGTCAGCCAACTACGAGCCTCGTTTGTGGTGCTGGGTCCACTTCTGGCCCGCTTCCGTCAAGCGAAAGTATCCTTGCCGGGCGGCTGTGCCATCGGCGAACGCCGTATCGACTTGCACGAGCGCGGTCTGAAACAACTCGGAGCCGAAGTCGGTATCGATCATGGCTATGTCTATGCCAGTGCTGACAAGCTGGTTGGTAGCCGCATTTATCTCGAACGCCCATCTAACGGCGCCACCGAAAACATCATGCTGGCAGCAGTTCTTGCCGAAGGTCAAACCATTATCGAGAACGCCGCTCAAGATCCTGAAATTTCCAATATCGCTGACTTTGTCAATGCCATCGGCGGAAAAATTTCCGGCGCAGGCACCTATCAGATTGTCATCGACGGCGTTAAGCAGAGTGACCTGCACGGTGCAGTCGTAGACACGATTCCAGACAGATGCGAAGCCGGCACTTTCATGTTTGCCGTCATGGCGACCGGCGGTGACATCACTATTGATGGTGTCAATCCGCATCACCTTTACTCGGTGATCAACAAGTGCTCAGAGATGGGCGCTGAAATCTCCATCTTTGCACCGGATACGATCAAGGTGAAAGCAACCGGTCGCATGCGCGCTACCGACGTCACGACCGTTCCTTATCCAGGCTACCCGACCGACCTGCAAGCGCCGCTCATGTCGGTACTGGCAGCTGCTGAAGGCACCTCAATCATTACTGAAACGATCTACGAAAATCGCTTCATGCAAGTGGGTGAGCTGCGCAGAATGGGTGCAGATATTGTTCTGACAGGCAATTCGGCCGTGATCAAGGGCGTGCCCAAGTTGATGGGTGCAGAAGTCAAATCGTCAGACTTGAGAGCCGCCGCAGCTCTCATAGTTGCAGGCTTAGCCGCCGACGGAGTGACTGAAGTTACAGGTCTTCATCATCTCGACCGGGGTTATGACGGGCTTGAAGACAAACTTAGAGGATTGGGCGGAGACATCTGGAGACGTTAGCCCAAGATTCTTATCCAGTCAGTTAAAATCAGAGCTCCGGTATTTACACCGGGGCTCTTCTGTTACGGGGCTGGCGGGAAAAGCCCACCTGCTTACCGTTCAACAGCTTGAAAACCTGCGCTTTGACACGGGAGACTGGAATGCTTGTTTTAAAATTCGGCGGCACGTCTGTAGGTTCGGCAGAGAGATTTGAGGGCGTGCTGAAGCTGCTCTCTAACCTGCAAAACTCAAACCAGCAGGCGGTGATTGTTTTATCGGCAATGTCGGGCGTCACAAATGCCTTGATTGCCGGTGCCACGCTCGCCGTCAACCGCGACTTGAAGGGCGCGCTGCAGAAGCTGGCAGCGATACGCGATACACACGAGCAATGTGTGGAAAATCTATTTGTGAAATCGCAGCAGTCCATGAGTCTTCTCAAAGATATCGACGCCAGTTTGCAGGAGCTGGAAATTCTCTTTAAAGGAATAAGCTATCTTGGCGAACTGACCAAAAGATCGCTTGATGCCGTCTCTGGAATGGGAGAGTTGCTGTCCTCGAAGATTCTCGCTGCTTATGCTGAAAGCAAAGGTCTGAAAGCACAGTGGGTAGACGCTCGCGAGTTCATGATCACAGATGAGAACTTCGGCAAAGCAAATCCCATGTGGTCAAAACTGATACCACAGGCAAAACAAAAACTGAATCCGATTCTGGACTCAGGCAAACTAGTAATTACTCAAGGATTTATCGGCGCTACCGAATACGGTGCCAGCACCACCCTCGGACGGGGCGGCTCAGATTTCAGTGCCTCTATTATGGGTGTCGCACTTGATGCTACCGAGATACAGATCTGGACTGATGTTGACGGCATGATGACCGCTGATCCACGGGTCGTAAAAGATGCAATCGTACTGAATGAAGTTTCCTTTCAAGAAGCATCCGAACTTGCTTACTTCGGGGCAAAAGTATTACACCCGCTGACCATTGCTCCTGCGGTCGAGAAAAATATTCCGGTGCGCATTCTCAACACCATGCGTCCGGAAGCACCGGGCACTATCATCAAAGCAACGGTCAACGCCACCGGACTGGTATGTGCCATCGCCTCTAAAAAGGGCATCAGCGCTTTCTTTATCACTTCGCCGAGAATGTTGATGGCGCACGGATTTTTGACTCGCGTCTTCGAAGTTTTCGACCGTCATCAAACTTCCATCGACTTAATCTCAACCTCAGAAATTTCCGTCTCAGTGACCACGGATAGAACCGACACACTGGACAAGATTTCAGCAGATCTAGCCGATCACGGCGAGGTTCGCGTACAGTCAAATGTCGCCATTATCACAGTAGTGGGAAGACAATTCCGCGAAAAGAGCGGCATTGCCGGTCAAGTTTTTGATGCGCTGCGCAACATCAACATCATTATGATTTCCGGTGGCGCATCTGATATCAACTTGAGCTTTGTGGTTTCGGAAGATGAAGCTGATCTGGCAATCAGGCAGCTGCACGACGCTTTTTTCGAGAAGCAGAACGGCTGAATCAGCGCCCTTTCTTTTTCGGTTTTGCAGAGCCCTTAGTCACAGACTTGCTCGTCTTTGACTGAGGCTTATCATCTGACTTGGACTGCGTTTTTGCCTCTGACTTAGTGTCTGATTTAGACTGAACCTTTACGTCCGGTTTGGACTTCGATTTACGCTCAGGTTTTGTATCCGACTTCTTCGCCTTTGCTCCAGCTTTTTCTGAGTCTTTCGCCATCGATTTCTGAGGCTCCGCAACGTTTGTTTCGGAATTTTCCGGATCTGGTTTCTTCAACGCTGAAACAGTAGTTTCGGAGCCTTCTGCATCCGGAGTCTTCGCATCTGAAACGTTAGCTTCGGAAATTTCTGTCTCCGGTTTCTTAGTCGTCTGTTCTGCAGATGCGACAGGCGACGGTACCTGACCTTTCTTTGCAAACTTGGTATCAATTGTGCCGTCGATTTTCAACGTAACAACATCACCGCGTTTTGTGACGTAGCTCAAATTCCCCAGCTTGTCGAACGAAACCGACTGAATTCCGCTGACCATGACCTTTCCCGATTGTTCGATCATATGCCAGATATTTTTTTCTTCCGAAAGAACAAAACTGAGTCCATCACTCATAGCAACACTGGTCAACATGCCGCAGAAATTGTATGTGGGGATAAGCTGACGACCGCCCGCATGTATCGCCATCTCAATTGTGCCGCGTTCAGTTCTGGTGATACTGCTCGCCCCTTCCGGATCGGGGTTCTGAGCCAGGTCATCAGCCGCCTTTTTCACTGCATCATAAACAGTCTTAGCAGAGTCCTTTCGCATTGATGACGGCAGTGGCGTTAGATCTAGCATTTCGTAGGCTTTTTGAATTGCCTCAAACTCAGCTGCAGTACCCGCTTCGCCATCTTCAATGCTTGCACCCGTTTGTCCATCCAGCATTTCTTGAGTGGCAAGGTCTTGAATCGATATTTCATCGATAGAAACTTCGGTCTTCAGAATTTCCGCAGCAGCAGCCGCGATGGCAAGATCCGCAGCTTCACTTGCAGCAGACTTTAACTTCATGCTGCTCGATTTCGGCTCGCATAACGATGAGAACAAATGACGCATTGTTTCGTTATCGATGGCGAATTCTTCATCTGGAATGGAATTGAGGAACGTCTCAAGTTCCACCGCCTCTTCAGACTGAACAGCGGACTCTGAAGGAGTTTCTGAAGCTTGCAGTTCACTGCTAACAGTGGCATCAAAAACCAGCGCATTCATCCAGGCTGGCAGTAATTCATCCTGCGCATCGACAGGAGTCGTGTTCACATCCTGTCCAGGAACTCTGGCAGGCTCATTCACCGCCGGTTCAGGATTGGGATTCGAATCACTCGACACATCCTCATTGGTCTGATTTTGTACAGGCTCAGGAGAAACCTCTGGCAGCATCTCCGGCCCCGCCCATGGACTCTCCTCCGCAGTTTGCTGGCTGCGCCCAGTCGACCCGCTTGTGACGACGTATCGAGTCTGAGTATCGGCTGTAGGAGCCCCCCAGGCAGAAGGCGCATCATCAAACTGTGCTTGCGGAGGCGGCGCAGCCGGCTTTCTCTCGATAAACTCTCGCTGCGTGTCTGCTAGTGACGCAGGCCAACCCGACTCAGAAGCAGCCTTGTGGGGCAATACTTCCCGTTGAGTCTCCGCCAATCGAGCCACGGCAGAAGAATCATATGCAGGGTTCGGGTGAGAAGATGTCGCGCCCGCTTCCCCGGCTAAATCAGCAGACGCCGTCGAGGTGCTGTCTTCAAAAAACTGATGCTCTCCAGCATGGTTCGGTTCGTGTGCAAAAGGGTTCTGTGGGTCGTTTTGTAAAGACTCCGCTGCACTTTCGCCTTCAATCATTCTCATCTGAGCTTCTGCATCAGCCGGAATAGTCGGAATTTCCAGCTCTCTGGAGACGCTCCAGGTCCGATACTCGCTGTTTACTGTCGAGGGGAAATAGCCATGATTGGCACCGTTTAGATTCTCAATAATCTTGTTATCGAGAACCTTTCGGCTATCCTTACCGATGACGAAATCGCCCTTATTCGTCAGCGGTAGTTGAGAAGCATTCAGCTTAATTCCTTTGGCTATGCGTTTCTTCTCTTCCATCTCTGACACTCACATATACAAACAATGGTCTAAATATAGATTTTAGGCAGGATAAGGGCAACTACTTCATTTCTTCCCATTAATCTTGACAAGCCCTCGTATCCAAACCTTTCGGATTGCCAATGCAAGGCCCTGCCGAATTTGTTAGAAAAATGACCGCAACAAAGTTTGCTGAGTTTGCGTCCTTGCCAAAGTTACCAAGAGATTGGATGGAATGTTAGGCACTTTAATTAAAGCGCTGGAAGTCGATTTCCGGAACGCGAATAACGAAAAGTATTTGCGCTCAGAAACCAACCTCAGACAAAATCTCGAACGAATCCTGGCGATTCGCAAGCATTACCCTGAATTCAAGGCGGCAAAGCCGTTGATGTTTCCAAAACTCAACGAACTTTCGCAACTTTCAAAGAAAGAAGGCTTATGCCTGAGTTACTGGCATGATTGCAGCGAGGTCAGCGAATTTAGAGCCGTACTGGCGAATAAAACAGACGCAATAGAAACTGCCTTGCTTGCTTCAAAACCTTCTCGATTCAAGACAGCTTCGTTGAGCCGTTTTATGCAGCGCAGTGAAGACGCTGTGTTATTCAGTTATTTAAGTGATGTGAGCAAAACAAAGGGACTGCATAAGTCCAGGCGGGTGCTGAATACCGAGGCGCATCGACATCAAGTGACTGGACTTCTCTATCAGCTGCACCTTTTGGAACGCCAATTGCAGACGATGCTTGCACGTCACGGGCATACACTCAATTTCGCACCCCAAACCAATTTTGCCCCTGACAGCGCCGATCTAGAAACAAACGAGAGCGAAAATCGCGAGATGGAGAAAATGTTTGTTCAAAAAAGTGCGTTCGTGCCCGTCTCATTTGATAGAAATCTAGAATTACAAACACGTCAACAAGCAGCGGCATCGCTGGATCAAGAGCAAAAAACAGGGGTGCAATTTGATGCCACTGGACCGCTCGATATCTGGTACAGCCTGGCTGAAGATCCAAAAACGCCGCGACACTTTCTGTACTGGCTTGCAGAAAGTGAAAACCCTTACGTATCACAACGCGCACGAGCTACGTTGAAACGACAGACTGAACCACAATCTTCGCTGCTTTTTGAATCACAACCGCAACCCCAGCCGGCACCGAAATTCCAACTGGAACCACAAGCTCGTTGCCAACCCAAACCGCAACCTCGTTCCCCGCAAACGAGAATCCCGCCACTTGCTTACAGCGCACAAGGGAGTCTGGTTGGTTAATCCAAACCCGTCGTTTGTTAAGAGCCTGCCCAAAACTATTCAAACATTCGTCGATAAGGACTGCGATAGTTAATGGCTTCTGCCAGATCGGAAGCTTGAATATCCTCGTGCGCCTCAAGGTCGGCAATGGTACGACTGATACGCAATACTCGATCGTAAGCACGGGCAGACAATCCTAACTGGTGAACAGCTCGGGCCAAAATCAGCCGCGATTTTTCGTCAATTTTGCAGTACCTCACCATATCCCTTTGCGAGAGCTGACCGTTAAACACAAATGGTCTTGAGCCACACCGCTCCTGTTGAATCTCAACTGCACGCATTACACGGAGCCGGATATCGTAAGAGGTTTCTGAACTTCCAGCACTCGAAAGTTCTTCCTCTGTCAGCCGCGAAACAGTGACGTGTAAATCGATACGATCGAGCAGTGGACCAGATAACCTGTTCCAATAACGTTCGGCCTGATAGGTTGTGCAAGAACAGCATTTGACGCTATCGCCCTTATAACCGCACGGACAGGGATTGCACGCACCTACAAACAGAAACGACGCGGGATAAGTGAGTGTATGCATGGCTCGACTGATAGTCACGTTAGACGTTTCAAGAGGCTGACGCAAATTATCGAGATGGGCGCGAGGAAACTCGGTCAACTCATCGAGAAAGAGAATACCCATGTGACTGAGCGAAATTTCGCCGGGTCTTGGATTTGCTCCACCGCCGATCAAGCCCACCGCTGAAGCGCTATGGTGGGGGTTCCTGAACGGTCTCTCTAGCACGAGGCTTTTCTTATTTTGCAACTTGCCAGCGACGCTGTACAACTTCGTCAACTCGAGAGCTTCCTCAAATGAGAGTGGTGGCATAATGCCAGGCAATCGTTGGGCAAGCATCGACTTGCCTGACCCGGGCGGACCAACCATCAATATGTTGTGCTTTCCAGCCGCTGCAATTTCGAGCGCCCGTTTAGCAACATACTGTCCTTTCACTTCATAGAAATCTGGACCAGCACGTCGATTATTTTGACTCTCTTTAAAAGTCTGCCTGGGATCGTTGTCTAGAACAGCAACAGCTTCAGGTCTTTCCAGGAGATGACAAACTTGCTTCAAATGTGACACGGGAAAAATTTTGAGACCATCGATTAGCCCTGCCTCTTCGGCATTGTCCTGGGGCAGTATGATGCCCATAGCCCCATAACGCTTAGCAGCCATGGCAATCGGCAGAACGCCGGACACCGGTCGCACAGAACCATCTAATCCAAGTTCACCAACTATCCAAAATTTAGATAGGTGCTCGGTAGGCAACATGCTGGTTGATGCAAGAATGCCAACTGCAATCGGCAAATCAAAAGCCGGTCCTTCCTTTTTGGTATCTGCAGGTGCAAGATTGACGATCCACCGTTTTGCGTACGGCACATAGAAGTCGCAAGCCTTGATGGCAGAACGAACCCTGTCTTGCGACTCCTTCACCGACGCGTCAGGCAGACCAACAAGGCTGATTTGTCCAATACCAGGTCCGCAGTCACACTCAACCTCGATACAATAAGCATCGACGCCGATCAGTCCTCCTGAAAAGATTCTCGCGAACATATCTGCTCCTCTGACTCATCGTCCTTCCAAGAAGTAATACGTTCAAGAGTTCAGAATGGTTCAAACCAAAATTCAGTTTTAATCAACTATAGAAATGACTGCCCACAGGCAAGACAAAAGGAGAAGTTAGTGTCGCGTGCAGCACCGCACTTAGGACATTGAGCCGCTGACACACCAGCGCCAGCAGCACCGCTCTCACCACCCACAGTGGCCAGAGGAGCAGACAGATGATCTTGAAATGAAAATTCGAATTTAGGCAAGTCGAAGTTTCCGAGCGATACTGGTTGCGTCGAATCCACTAGTGTTGAACTGACTTCCGGCGTCATCTGTGTCGAATCAACCAGTGTTGAACTGACTTCCGGCGTTATCTGTGTCGAATCAACCAGTGTTGAACTGACTTCCGGCGTCACCTGT